>CAYVPZ010000012.1:0-19605 GCA_964453955.1 uncultured Solibacteraceae bacterium
CTCTTTACCCACACGCGTAGCGTCCGCCGCGTCAGCGGCTTAGTTCAAACGCCGTCCACGGAAACAGGTACTGACGGGTCGGCTTGCCCGCGGCGACCGCTCTTCTCTGTGCCCGCCCGCTGCGGGTCCGGCGGTTCCGGGGTCTGGCTGGGGATCTGCGCGTACATTGCCGGCGCCCGCCGGAGTCCTGGCACGCCTGCGTCGGCAGCCTGTGGTGGAAGCCATTGCGCGTCCAATTCGGGGACAGGCCACGAGATTCCGCAGCAACCCGTAGATTGTTTTCAGCGGCTTTCCGATGCGGAATGTCGTCGCCCGTCCCCGAATTGGACGAACGGCTGCTTTCGACCAATGGCCTCTTCGTCCAGCGCGCGACGCCTCGTCCGCCAGGCGATCGCGGCCCCTGAAACACTTCCCGACAGGCGCGCTTCTAACCAGCGAGGTGAGGATATGCGTGGCTTTGCATTGCTGTTGTTACTTGCCGTGGTTGGAATCGGATTCACCGGCGCCACCGCCACGGCCGCTCAGGTTGGCGTCGTGGTCGGAGAGGCGCCGGTTTGTCCTTACGGTTACTATGACGTTGCGCCTTATGCCTGTGCTCCCTACGGTTACTATGGCCCGGAATGGTTTACCGGCGGCGTGTTCATCGGCGCGGGTCCGTGGTTTCATGGCGCCGATAACTTCCGCGGTCACGTGAATAATCGTTTTCATCCCGATCACGGTTACAAAGGGCCCGCGCCACAACGCGGCGAGAAACCCGATCCGGCGCGTCGGCTGGACCGGGTCGCCCATTTCCGGGGAAATGAAGTGCGCGATGGGCGCGGCCACGTAGGACGGTAGGCAGGCGAACGCAGGCGAGAGTGCCTGTTCCACCTCTACCAGTGGATGTACTGGCCGTTCACCCCGCACCAGTGCCCCAGGCCGCCGTTGAACCAGAAGAGGTTGCCGATTTGCGGGTTGTCGGAGCCGAACCACGGATTCAGGATGTGCAGGTTCGCGGCGTCCTGCTTGTCTGAGTCGGTGACGTTTTCCGCGGCGGCCACCACAATCGCGTGCGAGTGGCTGTTCCAGGTGCCCAGCGCCATCAGGGGACCGTAGGAGCGCAGCCCTTTGACGAGCTGGTCGAGATCGAGCTTGCCTCCGGCGCCCCAGCGCAGGCCCAGCGCTTTGGCCAGGGGGACGGCGTCGTCATGATCAAGGCCGGACTCGGACCAGAGCTCGAAATCGACGAGCTCATCGGAGGAGGCGCGTAACGTCTTTTCGACATCGCCCACCGGCCGGCCCTTCCAGTTGTAAAGCATCTGGCAGGCGGCCAGCCAGCACGTGGTCGATTTGGTCTGTTCAATCCGCTTTACCGGTGGCGCGGCGGCCACCAACTGATATCCCATGGGGCGAGTGTCCTCCTCTATTATGCTCGAAGGGCATCCCGGACTAACGTGTTTTCGGAATGCCGCCGATTATGGGATTGAGTATGATGTGCCCGCCCGAGTTCGCTTCTGGCGCCGTTCTGGAGAGCTATCTGGCGGTGATCGCCGAGATTGCCCGGTGCATCGGCGTCACCTGCCCCGACGTTGGCTCGCCCCATCAGGAGCATCTGCTGCGCATGCGCTCGCGGCTGGCCTTTGCGGCCGACGAGCAGACGCTGGCGGAAACCCGGGAGGCCATCCGGAATGAGCTGCGCGCCTTTGCCGAGCGCGCGCGGGTGCTGCATGAACGGCGCGAGGACGGGCTGCCGCGCATCCTGAACGCTTTTTCCCAGGTGACCGGGGTGCTGGGGGAGCGCAATGAGGCGGGCTGCCGGCAATTCGCGGAGTTCTCGGCCCGGGTGAAGGAGGTTGCCGAAACCATGCCGTGGCCGGACGCGCGCGACACCCTGCGGGAGATGGTCTCCGCCGCGGGTTCCCAGGTGGATGTCCTGCGGCTGGACAGCCAGCTCGCGCAGGCGCACGTCGAGGAACAGATGCGGGTTTTACGGAGCCGGCTGGCGACGCGTAACCCGCAACAGCTCGATCTGCTCACCGGGCTGGGCAATCGCCAGGCGGTGGAGGAGCAGATGGCGCGGCGGGTGAAGAACGGGAAGCCGTTCGCACTGCTGCTGTTTCAAACCGGCGGTCTGGCCGGCATCGCCGAAAAGGAAGGCCCGGCGGCGGCCGATCAGGTGCTGGTGCAGGCGGTTTCGCGCCTGACCGGCCAGGTGCGCGCGAACGATTACCTGGGACGCTGGGACGCCAGTGAGTTCGCTATCGTGATGGAATGTTCGCTGGAGACCGCCACGTCGAGGGCGCAACAGATCGCCCGATGGCTGAGCGGAACCTATCTCCTGCGGGGCGGCGCGGCGGAGACTCGGGTGAAAGCGGCGTTCACGGTGCGCGTCGTCGATCCCTGCGCTTCGGCGCACGCGGAACCAGAGACTTCACTTCTTCCGGCGTGAGCTCGCGATACCGGCCGATCTCCAGCTTCCCGATGGCCAGCCCTCCAATGGCCGTACGTACCAGTTTGAGCGCGCGGCTGCCCACCGCCTCCAACATGCGGCGCACCTCGCGGTAGCGCCCTTCGCGGATGGTCATCTCCAGAAAGGTGTGCTTCACCGAATCCCGGATGCGGCGGACTTCGGCCGGTTTGGTGGGGCCGTCGTCCAGTTCCACGCCGCGCCGGAGCTGTTCGAGCTGCTCCTCGGTGAGCAGTGTGGCGGCCTTCACCAGATAGGTCTTGGGCACCTCGTGATCGGGATTCATGATGAGCTCGGCGAACGCGGTGTCGTTGGTCATCAGCAGCAGGCCGCTGCTGTCCTGATCGAGGCGTCCCACGGGAACGACGAATTCGCCCAGGGCGTCGATCAGTTGATACACCGTGGGCCGGCCCTCGGGGTCGCCGTAGCTCGTGATGTAGCCTTTCGGCTTGTAGAGCGCCAGGTAGATGCGGCGGCGCGCGCGCGCCGGCTTGTCGTCAAGGGTGACGGCGTCGCGTTCCAGATCCACCCAATGGTCGGGCGTCTGCACCAGACGGCCGTTCACCTTCACGCGTCCGGCGCCGATCCAGCGCCGCGCCTCGGTCCGCGAGCCGATGCCGGCTTTGGAGATGACGCGCTCCAGTGTCTTGATGGGCCGGTGCTCTTCGCTCATTCCTGTTCCGAGTATCCGATATGCTGGAAAAGCAATGTCAGCGGCCATTCGAGTGAGCCGGTTGCGCAAGGTCTATGGCGACAAGGCGGCGGTGGACGGGCTGGACCTGACGGTCCCGCGCGGGAGCTTCTTCGGGTTCCTGGGACCGAACGGGGCGGGAAAGACCACCACCATCCGCATGCTCATGGGGCTGGCCGCGCCCACGGAAGGCTCCATCGAGCTGCTGGATCTGCCCATGCCCGAACGCGCGCTCGAGATCAAGGGGCGCATCGGCCTGGTGCCCGACGAGTCGTTGTTGTTCGACGGTCTCACCGGCGGCGAGTTTCTGGAGTTCGTAGGGCGCATGTACAAGCTGGACCGGGCCGTGGCGCGCGAGCGCGCCCGCGAACTGCTCACCCTTTTCGAGCTGGACGGCGCGGGCCGAAAGCTGATTGGCGAATACTCCAAGGGCATGCGCAAACGCATCGCCATGTCCGCCGCGCTGATCCACCGGCCGGAGCTGTTCCTCATGGACGAGCCGTTCGAAGGCGTGGACGCGGTGGGCGCGCGGCTCATGAAAGAGCTGCTGCTCGAGCAGGTGCATCGCGGGGCCACCGTGTTCCTCACCTCGCACGTTCTGGAAGTGGTGGAGCGCCTGTGCGACCGCGTGGCCATCATCAACCAGGGCAGGCTGGTGCTCCAGGGGACCATGGCCGAGCTGAAGTCGGGCACGGAAAGCCTGGAGGATATGTTCGTGCGCGTGGTGGGGGCCGAGCGGGCGGCGGAGACGCTGGACTGGTTATGAACCCCTCCATTGCCTGGAACCAGGTTCGCGCCATCGCGTGGGCGCAGTGGCGTTCGTCATGGAATCGCCTCCCCGGCATCAACAAGGACAGCGCCGCGGTCACCGCGCTGGTGGCCCTGCTGTGGTATGGCGGCATCGCCACGCTGGCGGCCGGCGCGGGAATACTAATGGCGCAGGCCGGGCATGAGCGGTTCGTTCCGCTGGTGATGAGCCCGGTGCTGTTCCTGATGTTCGTGTACTGGCAGCTTGTGCCGGTGATCATGGCCTCCACCGGCTCCGCGCTGGATCTGCGCAAGCTGCTGGTGTATCCGGTTCCGCGGGACGCGCTGTTCGGGCTGGAAGTTCTGCTGCGCGTGACCACCGGCATCGAGATTCTGATGGTGCTCACCGGCGCGATCGTCGGTTCGCTGTGCAACCGCCGGCTGCCGCTGTGGTCGTCTCTCGGCTTCGTGCTGTTTATCGCGTTTAATCTGCTGCTGGCGGCCGGAATTCGCGACCTGATGGTGCGGCTGTTCGCGAAGCGGCGTGTGCGCGAGATCGCCATGTTTTTGGTGGTCAGCGTGGCGGCGCTGCCGCAACTGCTGTTGATCACCGGGGCGGGGCGGAAGATTCGGACCGCGCTGGCCGGGGTGCCCACCGCATTTTTGCCGTGGGACGCCACCGCCGCCATCGCCAGCGGCCGCGCGCACTGGTGGACGCCGCTGGTGCTGCTGGGATGGATCGCCGCGGCTTTCATCTTCGGCCGCATCCAGTTCGAGCGCAGCATCGGGGCGGAGGTGGAGAGCACCGCCTCGGAAAGCGCCACGGGCACGCGGACCCAGCGCTTTGCGTTTCTCTACGCCTGGCCGGCGCGGCTGTTTTCTGATCCCCTGGCCGCGCTGGTGGAGAAAGAGCTTCGCGTGCTGACGCGGTCGTCGCGCTTTCGCGTGGTGTTCGTCATGGGCTTCACGTTTGGATTGTTGATCTGGGTGCCCATGTCGCTGGGGTCGGCCGGGCACTCGGATTCGTTCGTCGCCAGAAATTTCCTGACCATCGTCTCCGCGTACGCCGTGATGCTGCTTACCGACCTGCTGTTCTTCAACAGTTTCGGGCCGGACCGGGGCGCCGCGCAAATCTACTTTCTGGTGCCGGCGCGGCTGGAGCGAGTGTTCATGGCCAAGAACGTGGCGGCCATGTTTTTCGCGCTGGCTGAGGTGGCCATCATCACCGTGGTGTGCCTGCTGTTCCGGCTGCGCCTGACCGCGGCAATGGTGGGAGAGACGTTCTCGGTTTGTGTGGTGATGTGCCTGTTTCTGCTGGCGCTGGGCAACATGGCCTCGGTTTGGAATCCGCGGCCCATGAACATGGCGCAGCCGTTCCGGACGCAGGGCTCGCGCGTGCAATGGATGGCGCTGGTGGCGTTCCCGGTGGCCTGTCTGCCGGTAGCGCTGGCGTATCTGGCGCGATTTGCCCTGGAAAGCGAGGCTGATTTCTTCGGTGTCCTCGCCTTTTTCGCGGCCGCTGGCTTGTATTTCTACGGGCTGGCGCTGGAGACGGCGGCGCACTACACCGAGCGACACCGCGAGCGGATCATCGAAGCATTGAGCCGGCACTCCGGGGTAATGTCTACCTGATATGCGCCACGGCATCCTGTGCTTCGTCCTCGTGCTGACCGCGTCGCTCGCCGCGCAAACGCAGCCGCCACAGCGTGCCACGGACGCCGCGCGCGCCGAGGTGAGCGGCCGGCAGGCGCAGATCACCACGTCCGCGAGCACCGCCGTCGTACACGCAGGCGAGCGAATCACCCTCGCGGTGGAGGTGAGTCTTCGTCCCGGCGTGCACGTGTACGCACCGGGCGTGGAAGGCTACATACCGATTTCGTGGACGCTCGCGGAGTCGGCCGCATACAAGGCGCACGACGCCGAGATGCCCGCGTCACACAACCTTCGTCTGGAGGCCATCGGCGAAACGGTGCCGGTGTACGAGGGACGCTTCCGCCTGGTCCGCGACGTGACCATCGGATCGGACAGCGCCGTGCACGAAGGCGCACTCACCATCAGCGGCGCATTGCGCTATCAGGCTTGTGACGACCGCGTTTGCTACAAGCCCGAGAAACTGCCGCTCGCGTGGGCGCTCACGGTGGCGCCGCGGAAGTAGCGCCTATCGCGATTCAGTCACCACTTTGAACTGGTTCGCTTTGACGTTGTACAGCTTGTCCACGTGGCCGCTGGGCCAGAGCACCACGATCTCCTTCGCCATGTCGTCCTGACCGAGGCCGAACGTCAGGGCGAGGTCGCTCTGCGAGCAGTAGCTCGATCCGCTGTGCACCGCCTGCATCTGCCCGCCGGACGCGCTCTCCAGCCGCACCACCGCCCCCAGCGCGCTGCGGTTCGACCTGGTCCCCACCAGCCTCAGCGTCAGCCAGTGATTCCGGTTGCCGCCATCGTTGCGCAGCAGATACGCCGGGCCGTTGTTGGTGGTGACGACGACGTCCAGATCGCCGTCGTGATCGTAATCGAGGTAAGCCGCGCCGCGCGCCACCATGGGCCGCTGGAGATCGGGTCCCACCGATTTGCTTGCGTCCTCGAACCTTCCGTGGCCCAGATCGTGGAACAACAGCGGCGGTTCGCGGAACTGGATCTTCGGCTGCACGCGGCCGATTTCTTCGTCGATGTGGCCGTTGGCGGCGAAGATGTCAGGGTAGCCGTCCAGATCGTAGTCGAAGAAAAAAGCGCCGAAGGTGAGGCTGAGCAGGCTGGCGCGGCCCACCGCCGAGCGCGGGGCTTCGTCGACAAACAGGCCCGTGCCCTCGTTGTGATAGAGGCCCAGCATCTGATTGGAGAAATTGCCGACCAGCAGATCGAATCGCCCGGAGCGATCGTAGTCGGCCGCGTCCACGCCCATGGCGCCGCGGGCCACGCCATCCTCGCCGAAAGCCACGCCCGCGGAAACTCCCACCTCGGTGAATGTGCCGTTGCGATTATTGTGGTAGAGCTTGTTCGGCTGCGTATCGTTGGAGATGAACAGGTCGGGCCAGCCGTCGTTGTCCATGTCGAACACCGTAACGCCCAGAGATTTGCTGGTGGCATCGCCGAGCCCGGCCTTTTCGGTGACGTCCTCGAACCGGCCGTTGCCGAGATTGTGATAGAGCTTCGACGACGTGCCCTTGTAGGATTCCGGCGTGCAGTACGACTTCGTGGAGCCGTCCATGGAGCACCACAAATCGCCCTTCTCGGTCCACTGCACGTAGTTGGCGACGAAGAGATCGGGCTTGCCGTCGCGGTCGTAATCGAGCCAGGCCGCGCTGGTGCCGAAGTTGGCGTTGTGGATGCCGGATGTTTTCGTCACGTCGCGGAACTTGCCGTTTCCTTCGTTGTGGAACAGGTGGTCGCCGTCGATGGCGGTGATGTACACGTCGTCGCGGCCGTCGTTGTCGTAGTCGGCCACGGCCACGCCCATGCCGTACATCTCCACGTCGAGGCCGCTGCCGGCGGTGATGTCCGTGAACGTGCCGTTATGATTGTTGCGATAGAGCGCGCAGAGCGTCTTCTTCGCGTGCGGGCCGAAGGGATGGCTGTTGATGAACAGCAGATCGGGCCAGCCGTCGCCGTAGACGTCGAGCACGGCGACGCCGGAGCCCATGGTCTCGGGCAGATACTTTTTTCCGCTCTTGCCGGCGGTATGGACGAAGTGGATGCCCGCCGCGGCGGTGACATCGGTAAAGCGCACGCCCGGCGCGCTGGGCGATGCGGAAAGGAAAAACGCGGCGCAGGCCAGCGCGGCAAGACAGGCGACGACAAGACGGAGTTTCATTCGGCTGACGGGGCTCCTGCAATGTCTTTGCGCTTTCGCGCGGCCTGAGAGGCCGCCGCAGGCCGAGGGCCCGCCCCATGATCGGACAGTCCATTGTCGTGGTCGTGGATGGGCTGGCGCTCGTTGTTGTCCTCGGGGTTGAGCATGCGCGGCTTCTGCGTGATGCTCTGCGCCGCTTCGTTGGCCTTGAAGCGCAGGAACAGCGTTTGCTCGCGCTGGACTCCGGCCAGGTCGCCGAGGCCGCGATAACAGAGCATCAGATTGTAGTGCGCCTGCAGGTCCTCGGGATCCACCGCGAGGGTCGCCGCGAACGCTTTAATGGCCTGGGCGTACTCGCGCTTCAGGAAAAGGATGCGGCCAATCTGATCCTGCACCACGCGGTCGCGCGGGTAGAGAGAGGCGGCGACGCCGAGCGACTGCAACGCGCCGTCGTAATCGCCATCGGTTTTCTGCGTCAGGGCTTTGAAATAGTGCACGCGGCCGAGGTGCGGGTTGATGGCCATGGCCTTGTCGACGAACGGCTTCGCCGCGTCGGTCTCGCCCTCCTGTATGAGCGCGCGTGCCACGTTGAGCCAGCCGTCGGCGTATCCGGGTTCGGCCTCGGTGACCTTGCGGAAGGCATATTCGGCGCCTTTCAGATCGCCCTGCAGGAGCATCCCAATGCCCCAGTCGTTCCAGCGCACGCGATCTTCCTTGCGAACAACGGGCTCCCATTTTGTTTCGGTGCGTTTGTCGCCCAGTGGCAGCTTCGCCGTGGCGGTGGCGAGCGTGGTGATGGGGATGTTGGGAATCTCGCCCTTGATCTGCCCGGAGACGTTGGCGGGGATGTTCGCCGGATCGAAGGAGAACTCGCGATTGTCGAAGCTGCGGCTCACCAGCGAGGCCGGCTGGCCGGGCTTCGGCTGTCCGGCGTAGGCAAATTGATTGAAATAATGCGAGAATTTGCGGTAATTCAGGCGCGCGGTCAGCGTGATGGGGCCTTTGGCGTCGTCGGGGATGTGGATGCGGTAATGCACTACGTCGGCCGCGCCCGGCGGAATCAGGTGCACGTAGAGCACGCTGCGCTGCGACCACGCGTTGCGCTTGTCGATGGGGTTGCCTTGCTCATCGAGCTGATAGGACTTGTAGAAGTGCGCTCCGGGCTCCACGGCCCCGCGGCCGCCGTCCTCGACAAAGCCGCTCCAGAAAACGGCCCGGCCGGTGGCGTCGCGGCCTTCCATTTCGAGCCAGATGTCGAAAGCGTCGACGGTGCCGCCGGGAAAAAAGTGGCCGATGGTGCGGGTGCGCACCACGGTGTCCACGCGCACGGTGGCGCCGGGCCGGAACACCGCGTTCGCCTTGTTGATGGGCGCGGAGATTTTGCCCACCTCGCGGATGAAGGTCTCGCCGGTCTGCTCGCTCTCCTCGCCCACGCCGAACGTGGAACTCAGCCTGGGCACGTCGGCCGCGCGCCGGCGCATCTGCGTTTCACCGGAGTGCGGGTCCACGGGTGAGGCGGCGAAAATATCCACGGTAATAAAGCCGGATTTCAGGAAATCCTGCTCGGCCTTGAGCTGCTCCGCATCCTTGTTCACGTACGGAACGGCGGTGTTGGCGGCGGGGAAGCGGTGGGAATGCACCATGCCGTTGATATTGCCGGGGTCCTGGGAGCGAACCAGCGGCATGTGGCAATCGGCGCAAACCATGGACTTCGCAGGATAGTAGAACGAGCGCGCCCCCTGGCCGGAGACTCCGCTGGCCTGCCAGTTATCGTAGTCGTTGAAGCCGCGCACCCAGCGATAGTTGTTCACGGGCACGTCCAGATGCACCTTGTGACAGGCCGAGCAGAATTCGGCGCTGTGCTTCATGAACGGCTTGAGGAACGTGTGGCGGTGCGGTTCGGGATCGAGGTAGGTGAGGAATTTGTCCGCGGCGTGGAGAAACGGGTTCGTGCTGGACGCCAGTTCGTGCAGCGGCGGGTAGGTGACCGTGAAATCGGCGTTCCCCATGCTGCTGTGCAGCGAGGTGATGGCATGGCAGGACATGCAGCCGAGCCCGTTCTGCGCCTCCGGCGTGTCGATCTGCTCCTTAATAGGCCGGTCGAAGCGGCCGTTGAAGAAGACGGCGTGATCGTGACAACCGGCGCACCACTTGCTGCCCTTCGTGGTGCCCTGCACGTCCTGCATGTATTCGATGGATTTCCGGTAGTACTGATTGTTGAAGGACGCGAAATGATGCATGGAACTCTTCCACTGGCGGTAGATGTCCTTGTGACATTCGCCGCACTGGGCCGAGTCCATGAAGAAATTGGAAGGGATGATGCGGCCGGTGTTGGTGCGCGAGGAAGAGGGCCAGAAAGGCGATGCCGGACCCGCGCCCTCGCCGGTCATGGCCAGCGGCGCGGTGAGCGGACGGCCGATGAAATCGTCGGCGGGCGGGTATTTCTTCTGGTAAAAGCGCGCCGCGGCGGGGAACACGAACAGGAAAACCACCAGCACCACGAAGGCCTGCCGGAAGCGCAGCCATCCGCCGCCCTCGGTGCGCGACTTCGCCAGCACCCAGGGCGCCAGCAGCAGCACGCCGGCGACCGCAGAGACGACGTGCGTGTAGAGCACCCAGCGATGGGGCCGGGTGTCCCCGAAAACGGTGAGGTAAGCGGCGGTAATGGTGGCCACGGTAAACAGGACCGCGGCGGGCACGGTGTAACGCAGCCGTTCGCGATACGTGGCCATCAGCCACAAAAACGCGGCGAACAGCGCGAACCCCACGAACACGTGGAGCACAACATTGCCCATATAGAAGATGCTCGGCGTAGCGAAGGCGGTGATGTACGCCGTGTTGAGCAGCAGAAAAAGAAACAGAACCGCAGTAAGTTTTCGCAGCATCGATCCCCTGGCCCGCTGCCCTCCAGCAGGGACAATTGGGTCAATTGTAGCGGGTGAAGGCCTTCAGGTCATTAGTGTTTTTGTACTACCGAACGCGCTCAGGAGCCGTCGGTCACGCTGAATTACAAAATCTTTAATCCCTGTCCTCTGCACGTTACGCGCTCCTGCCCGAGCCCGCTCCGAAACCCCGTGTTACGTTCCAGGCAAGAGTCCGTTGCTCAGTCGTCGGAGGGGCGGATCACCGGGCGTGGAGAATACTAGTCACCTCTGCGCCAGGTTGCGGGCGACGGATGTTTGCCGGTACATGACCGGCCCCTGGCCGTTGCGGGACTTAACGGACTCTTCGCCGTGAGGGTTAATCAAGCGGCTCGGGAGCGCTCCTCAAATTCTTACGATTCGTTGTCGGGCAGGATTTCATTCTGCGGCCGATTTGCAATCGGCCATCGCGCGTTACCGCTCGCCCCACTTCAGTTTTTGCCGCAGCACGTCGAAAAACAGCATCTTGGGTGGCCGCACCAGCCACACGCAGCGCGGCGACGAATGGCAGCTCACCCGGTCCCCCCGGCCCAGCGGCTGGCCCACCTGGCCGTCAATCGTCAAATAGGCGCTGTCGTCCTCGGCGTGATTCACCAGGTGGATGGTGCTGGTGTCGGGCACGATCACCGGCCGGTTGGTCAGCGTGTGCGGGCAGATGGGCGTGATGCACAGCGCCGCCACCGTGGGGAACATAATGGGCCCGCCCGCCGAGAGCGAGTACGCCGTGGAGCCGGTCGGCGTGGACACGATCAGCCCGTCCGCTTTGTACGTGCACACGTAATGATCGTCCACGTGCGCCTCCACATCGATCATGCGCGCCAGCGCGCCCTTGGTGATCACCACGTCGTTCAGCGCGTCGTAGTGGGAGGAAGCGCCGGCGGCGCTCTCCACCGCGCACGCCAGCATGCGCCGCGGGACAATGCGCTGTTCCCCGCGCAGCGCCCGGCCCAGCTCGTGCCACACCTCGTCCACGGTGATGGCGGTCAGGAAACCGAGGCCTCCCAGGTTCACCGGCAGCAGCGGAATCTCCCGGCCGGCCACCGCGCGCGCCGCAGAGAGCAGCGTTCCATCGCCGCCCAGCACAATCACCATCTCGGCGCCGTCGGGCACCGAGGCGCGCTCCAGCCCGTCGGCGCGGTCCACGTATGCGGCCGCGTATGTGTCGTACCGCACCGCCACGCCGTGCGCCTCCAGCCAGTCGATCATCGCTGGCACCAGCTTGCGCGCCGCGCCGACGTTCGGCTTGGCGATGATGCCCACCGTCTTAATGTCTGGCATACAACAGGAACTCCTGGTTCCCTTCCGCTCCCGGCACCGGACTGGGCATCGTCTGCGCGCGAAAGCCCAGCGCCGCAACCGCCCCGGCCACCCGCCGGCAGGCCGCCTCATGCAGCTCCGGCTCGCGCACAATCCCGCCCTTGCCCACCTGGTGGCGTTCCAGCTCGAACTGCGGCTTCACCAGAACCACCATGGGGGCGGCGGGCTTCAGAATCGGCGGAAGCATCGGCAGAATCATCGTAACCGAGATGAAGCTGACGTCGCACACCGCCAGATCCATGCGCTCGGGAAAATCGGCCGCGCTGAGATAGCGGGCGTTCACCTGCTCCCGCACAATCACCCGCGGGTCGTTGCGCAGCTTCCAGTCGAGTTGGCCGGTGCCCACGTCGATGGCATACACGCGCGCCGCGCCGTGCTGCAGCAGACAGTCCGTGAACCCGCCCGTGGACGATCCCACGTCCATGGCCACCAGCCCCTCCACGTCGATACGAAAATGTTCCAGCGCCGCTTCCAGCTTCAGCCCGCCCCGGCTGACGTAGCGCATCGGCTGCAACACCTCGACGCGCCCCTCGGTGCTGACGTTCTGTCCGGCCTTGTCCACCCGCTGGCCGTCCACCAGCACCTGCCCGGCCAGAATCAGCGCGCGCGCCTTTTCCCGCGAGGGCGCCATGTTGCGGTCCACCAGAACCTGATCGATGCGCTGCTTCTCTTTGTGCGGGACTTTCATGCCGTGCGGCGGACCACCACGTCGGCCAGCTCGCGCAGCCGTTCCGCTCGTTCGTCCAGCGGCTGCAGGGCGATGTGCGCGAACACTCGTTCCTCCTCGGCCATCTCCCGCGAGCGCTCAATCCCGTAGACCGCCGGGAAGGTGATCTTGTGCTGCTCGGCGTCCTTGCCCGCGGTTTTGCCCAGCTTTTCCGAGGGCTGCTCCACATCCAGGATGTCGTCCACAATCTGAAACGCCAGCCCGATGTGTTCCCCGTATTTCGAGAGCGCGGCGAGCTGCTCCTCGTCGGCCCCAGCGTAGATGCCGCCCATGCGCACGCTGGCCCGCAGCAGTGCGCCGGTCTTGGCGCGATGGATCTGTTCCAGCAGGATGGCCGTGGGCCGCTTCCCTTCCCCTTCCAGGTCGTACACCTGGCCCCCGATCATCCCGCCCACCGTACCCGCGGCGGTGGACAGCTCCTCGGCCAGGCGCACGCGCCGGTGAGGGTCCACGTGCAGTTGCGAGAGCACCTGGAACGCCAGGGTCAGCAGCGCGTCGCCGGCGAGTATGGCCATGGCGTCGCCGAACATCTTGTGGCAGGTGGGCCGACCGCGGCGCAGGTCGTCATTGTCCAGCGCGGGCAGGTCGTCGTGAATCAATGAGTAGGTATGGATCAGCTCCAGCGAGCAGGCGGCCGCCTCCACCCCGGGCGCGATATCGGCGACGGCCTCGGCGGCGGCGATGCACAGGATCGGCCGGATGCGCTTGCCGCCCGCGAACAGGCTGTAGCGCATGGCCTTGTGGATCGCTTCGGGTCCGGTGTGTTCGGGCGGCGCCAGCCGGTCCAGCGTCTGGTCGATCGCCCGCTGCTGCGCGGCGACGTATTCGTCAAGGTTCATGATTTGTCGGGACGGAACAGCTCCGGCTGCACTTTGTCGCCCTTGCGCACCAGCAGCTCCACGCGCGTTTCCGCTTCTTCCAGTTGTTTCCGGCACGCTTCGCTGAGCTTCATGCCCTTCTCGAAAAGCTCCAGCGCGCGTTCCAGCGGCAGTTCTCCGCTCTCCATCTCGCGAACGATATTCTCGAGTTCCTGCAAGCCCGCTTCGAACGGCAGGGCCGGGTTGGTTTCTTCGGACACCGAACCTATTTTATCCGGGTTGGCCGGGCCGGTGACAAAAATCTCCGCGGAAGATCTCGCGCGCTATCAAACTCCTACGGAGAATCGGGTGCAGGCGGGGGCGGGCCGCGTGTTTACAGTTGGCTAAGCGCTTCGGTGCATAGCACGCTTTGCTGCCGCTTCCCGGCGGGGGTCGGGAAGCGGTCAGCGGGCGTTTTCCAACAAGCTCGCCAGGGAAGGATTCCGCAAGTGACGAAGATAATCAAACCGATGGTGGACAGCCTCAAGCCCCAGGGTAAGGCCGGGCGCCCGCCGGTGGTGCGCCATTGTCCGTATTGCCATGCCGCGATGAATGTGACACAGATGAAGCAGCACCGGCCGCAGTGCGCGCGCGATCATCGCAACGCGCCGCCGCAGGAGCGCATTCTGCCGCCGGCGCCTCCGTTGCCGCCCATGCCTCCGCCGCCCACGCCCGGCGACCTCGAAAATCAGGAGCTGTCTAGCGACCCGCTTGAGCGCGAGCGCCAGCTCGACCAGCAGGAGCAGGACCGCATCGAGCGCACTACGGAGGAGTAAGGATCACCTTGCCGAACTGTTCTTTCCGCTCCAGCCGGCGATGCGCGGCCTCGGCTTCGGCCAGCGGAAACGTGGTGTCGATCACGGGCCGCAGCTTCCCCGCGAAAACGAACTTCAGCACGCGGTGCAGCTCGCCGAGCGTGCCCATGTACGATCCCATCACCGTCTGCTGTTTGCTGAACAGAAAGCGCAGGTCGAGTTTCACGTCGTAGCCGGTGGTGGCCCCGCAGGTGACCAGCCGGCCGCCGGCCGTCAGGCTCTGCACGCTCCCGTCCCACGTGGCCGCGCCCACGTGTTCCACCACCACATCCACGCCGCGCTTTTCCGTGATCCGCCGCACCTCGGCGGCGATGTTCTGCGCGTAATGGTCAATCACGAAATCGGCGCCGAGCTGGGCAGCTTTCGCCATTTTGGCGTCGCCCCCCGCGGTGGCGATCACCCGGCAGTGGAACAGCTTCGCAATCTGAATGGCGGCCGATCCCACACCGCTGGAGGCCCCCAGCACCAGGACATCTTCGCCCGCCTCCAGACGTGCGCGCGAAAACAGCATGTGCCACGCCGTCAGGAACACCAGCGGCACGGCCGCCGCGTCCACGAAGCTCAGCCCGTCCGGAATCGGGATTACTGACCACTCCGGCGCGGCCATGTATTCGCGATAGCCCCCGTCCACCTGCGTGCCCAGCACCGCGAACTTCGCGCAGCGGTTGTCGCGCCCGCTCGCGCACCACTCGCATTGGCGGCAGCTTGTGGCCGGGGCCAGTAACACGCGTTGGCCCGGCTGTACCCGCCAGCACAGCTCCCCGGTGCGCACCACCTCCCCGGCGATGTCCGCGCCCAGAATGTGCGGCATGGGGTAGCGAATGCCCGGTATACCAGCCCGCACGAACAGATCCAGATGATTGAAGGAACAGGCGCGCACACGAATCAGCACCTCGTCGGCGCGGATCTCAGGCTCCGGCACATCCTCGTAGCGCAGAACTTCGGGACCGCCGTGCTGGTGGAATCGTACCGCCTTCATCCTTTGGTGATGGTATCAGGCGGGGCGGCGCTTCCCGAGGACGGCCATGAACACCAGGCCGATGCCAATGAGCAGCATGGTGGCCGACTCCGGCGTGTCCATGTCGGCCGCGCCAATGGCGAAGTTGTCCAGCAATACATACGTGGAGTTGGGCGCGCCGGGAATGGAGACGGTGAACGTGGAGACCGGCGCGCTAAACGTGAACCCGTAAAATGTCTGCGCCCGGCTCGCCGTACTCACCGTTTCCGTCGAGCCGTCGCTGGCGGTCAGGGTGACCGGAACGTTGTTCCCGTAGGTCATCACATCGAGCGAAATCGCGGTAACGCTGGCCGGCAGCGTCACCACGATGGAGGGCTGGGCGTTCGTCGACGAGGGCCCGCTGGCGAGGCTGGCGCCCGATCCGAAGTTCCACCACGGCGTGGGCGGAAACAACGAGTCGACGATCTCCAGCAGATAGGCCCCCGAGTTGAACGCGCCCACGAAATCCATGCCCAAAGGGTCGGTGTAGCCCGCGGAGTTGTTATATGTTTTGTCGCCGCCCGATGGCGCGACTCCCTCGAAGGTGTCCACGCCGGTCTCGGTGACCGCTGCCTGCCAGGCCGCCAGAGTCGTATAGCCGATGTCGCCCGATTGGAGCGTGTTGGCCCGCGCCGCCTGCGACGCGAGCAGGGTGATGCCAACGAGCAGTGCCGTTCTGCGCATAAACCGCATACCAAACCCCCTCTGGACGAGATTCCTCCACGTAACGGTGGAGGCCCGGGGTCGGCGGGCCGCGCCGCCCCGGATTCCCGCTATCATGTTTTGAAACCGAATAGTGATTTCGGCAGGAATTCGTCTCAGATTTCAGGCTGAGTTATTTTGCGTAACCAGTTGACAGCTAATGGGATACTTCTTTGGGGGTATGCAATGACTCGGAGATGTGGAGGCGGTATTCACGCGCTTTTTGTATGATTACTCCCGTCTCCAGCGTGAGGGAGTGGGCGTCGCCGACGATCACCCGGCCGTTGACCATCACGTCGCGCACATCCGACCCCTTCAGCGCATAGACGAGCTGTGAATAGATGTTGTAGAGCGGAACGGCGTGCGGGCGGTCCAGACGAATGGTGACCATGTCCGCCAGCTTGCCGGCTTCGAGCGAACCGATGCTCTTCTCGAGGCCGAGCACGCGCGCGCCGCCCATGGTGGCCATGTCCAGCGCCTGCTCGGCGGGCACCGAGCGCGGGTCGCCGGTGGCTACCTTCTGCAGATCGGCGGCGAGGTTCATCTCTTCCATGAGATCGAAATCGTTGTTGCTGCCGGCCGGACCGTCGGGGCCGAGGCCCACGGCGATGCCCATGGCCAGCATCGCGGTGACCGGCGCGATGCCGCTGGCCAGTTTCATATTGCTCGAAGGGCAGTGCGCGACGCCCACGCCGGCCTTGCGGAGGATGTCCATGTCGGTGGGGTCCACCCACACGCAATGCGCGGCCACGGTGCGGCCCTCGAACACGCCCAGCGAGGAGAGCCAGGGCACCGCGCGCGCGCCGTGCTGTTTCACGCAGTCGTCGTTTTCGCGGCGGGTCTCGGCCACGTGCATCACCAGCGGGACGGAATACTTGTTGGCCAGCGCGCGGGCGGCCTTCAGCGTCTCGGCCGAATTGGTGTAGAGCGCGTGCGGGGCCACCGCGGGCGTCACCAGCGGATCGCCGCGATAGCGCTGAATGTAGCGCTCGGTCCAGGCGAGCGAGTCCTGGGGCGTTTTCGCGTCGGGCACGGGGAAACCGATGATGGTCTCGCCCAGCACGCCGCGCATGCCCGCTTCTTTGGTAGCCTCGGCGGCGCGGTCCTCGAAGTAGTACATGTCGGTGAAGGTGGTGGTGCCGGAGAGCATCATTTCGAGGCAGGCCAGGCGGGTGCCCCACAGCACGAAGTCGGGGGTGACGTTGCGGGCTTCGGCGGGGAAGATGTAATGTTCCAGCCAGTCCTGCAGGGTGAGGTCGTCGGCGATGCCGCGGAACAGGGACATGGCGGCGTGGGTGTGGGTGTCGATGAGGCCGGGGATGATGACGGCCTCGGGACGGGCGAGGCGGTGCGGCGCGGTGAAGCGGCGGTCGATGGCCGAGCGCGTGTCCACGGCGACGATGCGCGAGCCGCGGACGGCCACGGCGCCGTTCTCGATGACGCGGTGCTGGGCGTCCATGGTGACCACGTAGCGGGCGGTCCAGATCTGGTCGGCCGTCTCGGCGGCGTGCAGCGGGACGAGGCAGAAGAGAATTGGCCACAGATGAACACGGATGAACACGGATCTAACGAATGAACGAAACATCGAAGGGCCTCGGGAAAAGATCGCGCAACTGGAACGTTTCGGTTTTGCCCTGCAGGTTGATCAGGGTGAGCTCGACGTCGCCGCAGAATTCCCAGAGGATCTGACGGCAGGCGCCGCAGGGGGGCGTCAGCGTTTCCGTATCGGCGGCCACGGCCACGCGGCGGAACTTGCGCGCGCCTTCGGAGATGGCTTTGAGAACCGCCACCCGCTCCGCGCACACGCTGAGGCCGTAGGTGGCGTTCTCCACGTTGCAGCCGGTGAAGATGCGGCCCGTGTCGTCTTCGAGAGCCGCGCCCACGCTGAAGTTCGAGAACGGCGCCCAGGCGTTTTCGCGCGCGCCGAGGGCGGCGGCGAGCAGGGGGTTATCGGGCATCGGCGGCCTCCAGTCGCGGCAGCACGGCTTTGAGGAACAGCACGAATCTCTCGCGTACCTGACGTCCCACTTCCAGCACCTCCTCGTGACTGAGTTTCCCGCCCATGCCCGCGGCCATGTTGGTGACGCACGAAATGGCCAGCACCTTCACGCCCATGTGATGGGCGGCGATGGCCTCCGGCACCGTGGACATGCCCACCAGATCCGCGCCGATGACGCGCAGGAAGTGGATCTCGGCGGGCGTCTCATACGATGGCCCCAGCATGGCGGCGTACACGCCTTCGGGCATATCGACGCCGACGTCGGCGGCGGCCTCTCGCGCGATGCGGCGATACGCGGCGTCGTAGGCCTCGGTCATGTCGGGAAAGCGCGGGCCAAGGGCATCGTCGTTCGGCCCGACCAGCGGGTTCGAGCCCTGCAGGTTGATGTGGTCGCGGATGATCACGAGCGCGCCCTTATTGTAGGCGGGGTGGATGCCGCCCGCGGCGTTGGTCAGCACCAGCGAGCGGACACCCAGGCGCGCCAGCACGCGCACGCCAAACGTCACCTGCGCGGGCGTGTAGCCTTCATAAAGATGATTGCGGCCGGCCATCACCGCCAGCGGCTGCCCGCCCAGCGTGCCCACAATCAGCTTGCCGGCGTGCGCCACGGCCGTGGATGGCGGCCAGCCGGGAATCTCGACGTAGGGGATCTCCACGCGGTTGTCGAGCTCGCGGGCAAAGTCGCCCAAACCGCTGCCCAGCACCACCGCGGTGCGCGGGCGAAGCTGCCAGCGCGATTCGAGATGTTCCAGCGCCGCCTGCCAGGGTATAGTTCCAGAAGGCATTTCTCTATGAAGAAGACGATAGCACTATCACTGCTGGCGCTGGCTGCGGCGGCCGGCCAGGACCCCAATTCGCAATACCGGCTGGGCCCCGACTCGCTGCCGCAGGACGGCGTGCCCAAGGGCGAGATTCGCGGTCCGTTCACGCTCCCCTGCAACGTGTATCCGGGGACGCAGCACACCTATTGGGTGTACGTGCCGGCGCAGTACGATCCGGCGGCGCCGGTCAGCCTGATGATTTTCCAGGACGGCCAGGCGTTCAAGGACGAGAACGGCGACATCCGCGCGCAGAATGTCATGGATAATCTGATTTATCGGCGCGAGATTCCGGTAATGATCGGAGTATTTATCAATCCTGGCCGCACGCCGGGTCAGACGGAGCCGAGCCCGAAGGCGGGATGGGGCGACGGCTTCACCAACCGGCGCATCGAGTACAACACGCCGGACGACAAATACGCGCGCGTGATTACGGAAGAACTGATGCCCGTGCTCGACAAACAGTACAACATTTCGCGGGACCCGGAGCAGCATGGAATTGGCGGGTCGAGCTCCGGCGCGATTGCCGCGTTCATGGTGGCGTGGGAGCGGCCCAACGATTTCCGGAAGGTACTGAGCAACGTGGGCAGCTTCACCAACATCGAGGGCGGCTATGTGTATCCGGAGCGCGTGCTGGCCAGCCCGAAGAAGCCCATTCGCGTGTACCTGTGCGATGGGCGGAACGATAACCGGGGCGTGCGCAACGGCGTTTACGATCAGAAAATGGATTGGTTTTACCAGAACGTCCGGCTGATGAAGGCGCTCACCGCGAAGGGCT
>CAYVPZ010000013.1:0-19507 GCA_964453955.1 uncultured Solibacteraceae bacterium
CCGAGACGCGCGTCGCCCCCCGTGCGGGGGGCGTGGATTGATACCCATGCGGAACTGAGCGAACTGGTGATGCTCGAGTCGCCCCCCGCGCGGGGGGCGTGGATTGAAACATCGTGGATCAGAACAAGCTCCTGCAGGAAGAACGTCGCCCCCCGCGCGGGGGGCGTGGATTGAAACTTGATCTGGTTTACGAACTGCAACGCCAGATTGACGTCGCCCCCCGCGCGGGGGGCGTGGATTGAAACCTGTTTGCCGTCGCCAGTTTCGCTGCCACCACGAGTCGCCCCCCGCGCGGGGGGCGTGGATTGAAACATCACGCTCGACGGAATACAGACCGCCGCCGATGGTCGCCCCCCGCGCGGGGGGCGTGGATTGAAACCGCTTCTCGGCAATTCGGAGATTTCCTCGACTTCGTCGCCCCCCGCGCGGGGGGCGTGGATTGAAACTGCATCAGTTGTTCAACCGTGCCTGAATCGCCCGGTCGCCCCCCGCGCGGGGGGCGTGGATTGAAACCAGTTCACGCACTGCGTTCCCGTGTTGTCCGGCAGTCGCCCCCCGCGCGGGGGGCGTGGATTGAAACACCGCCCTGCCCAGCCCTCCGTATGCGATCTACGCGTCGCCCCCCGCGCGGGGGGCGTGGATTGAAACGATGTGACCATCGAGTCCACGGCTGCGCCCAGACCGTCGCCCCCCGCGCGGGGGGCGTGGATTGAAACGTCATGAGTGTGTCGATCTGCTCCATCGGCACATTGTCGCCCCCCGCGCGGGGGGCGTGGATTGAAACAGGATCGGTTCGCCCGCCTCTACGAAGTTGTGAGTCGCCCCCCGCGCGGGGGGCGTGGATTGAAACGGATTAAAGGTGTCCAGCCAGCTCAGCAGTGCCGTCGCCCCCCGCGCGGGGGGCGTGGATTGAAACCGAGTCGCTGCGCTGAATTGGTCAGATCGTCCTGGTCGCCCCCCGCGCGGGGGGCGTGGATTGAAACCATGCGCCCGTGGGGTTGCCGGTGGGACCCTGAGTCGCCCCCCGCGCGGGGGGCGTGGATTGAAACCAGTTGCCGCTCCAGTGATGACAGCAGCTTCTCCGTCGCCCCCCGCGCGGGGGGCGTGGATTGAAACGGGACTGTACCAGTAACCCCGGTTCGTGCCGTCGGTCGCCCCCCGCGCGGGGGGCGTGGATTGAAACGTACAACATCACGCCGCTGTGCGCGAACTCGCCTCGTCGCCCCCCGCGCGGGGGGCGTGGATTGAAACGATACGTATCACTGGAGTAACGACTGTTCCAGGAATCGTGCCAGCGCGTCGGTGTGGCCGGGGCGAAACACACGGCAAAAAGGACTTCGCCGCGTCCCTCATCCTCATAGTTGGGTAGCGCGTACTCGAAGCCGTTTGCCTTCACGTCGGTTAATCCCCCGTGGGTGCCGGACTGGCAACTGAGTGAGGAGTTCGGGTTTTCGACACAGAATTGGATATTTATGTCGTAGTTGCAGCGGTTTGCGAAACCCCATCCGCCGCCGTCCGGTGCGCGTTGCACGTTCACACATGCGGGAGAGGCTGCGGTACCCGCTAACTCTCCCGCAGTAGGCTGCGAGACCGTCGTCGGGCGAGCAAACGGCCCGGATTGTCCAAAGGCGGCAACTGCTGCGAGCAACGTCAGTAGACCCAGCGTCGCCATGAATGTTTTTCTCATGTTGTCCTCCTTAATCCTATTAGCTGGAGAATCTCCACACCCTGCCCCTACACCCTCCAGGAGCGCTATAATCCCGCCACAGACACCACGAACGGGAAAAAAGTATGGAGACGAGGGAATCCGAGCCGATAACTCAGCTACTGCTCCGCTGGAGTGCCGGAGACCGGGACTGCCTGAATGAGCTGATCCCGCTCATGGAGCAGGAGCTTCGCCGAATCGCCCATCGGCACCTGCGCCGGGAGCGGCCCGGCGACACCCTGCAGACCACGGTGCTGGTCGACGAGGCGTGGCTGAAGCTGGTGGACCAGTCGCGAGTGAATTGGCGGGACCGGGCACAGTTTCTGGGTGTGGCCGCGGGTTTGATGCGTCACATTCTGGTGGATCGCGCGCGGGCGGTGTGCCGGGGCAAGGGCGGCGGTGGCGCGGCCCACCTGCCGCTGGACGAGGCGATGGTCTTCTCTCCCGCGAAGTCGGCCGCGCTGGTGGCGCTGGACGAAGCGCTAAACGACTTCGCACGGATGGACCCGCGCAAGGCGCAGGTGGTGGAGCTGTGCTACTTCGGCGGGCTGAGCGTTGAAGAGACGGCGGAAGTGCTGGGGGTGCATCCGAATACGGTGATCCGCGACTGGAGCTTGGCCAAGGTCTGGCTCAAAAGGGAGCTCAGCCGGGGCGCCGATGCAGGCTGAAATTTGGAAGAAAATCGAGGAGTTGTACCAGGCAGCGCTGGCGCAACCGGCAGAAGTGTGTTTCTCGCCCAGCCGAGGATGAAGTTCTTTGCAAGATCCTTACGTTCCAGCATCTTCGTCGCGCCATTCCGCAAAACTGTCGTACCCCGAAGTGAGTGGATCTCCGTCACCGACAACAATCTGGACTTCGATCCGCTTCTTCACGTCCCGCGAGACATTTCTCTTTGCGTTTGGGCGCAGAGGCTCAAAGCCGACATGCATCCGGATGGTCCTCCCTTCCCGGTGTTTCACTCGCATGAGGTCCGGCGCTCCCTGGAGGGAGGGGTGCAGGTGGGGCCGCATGCGATCCTGTTCGGCCGGCAGGAGAGGTCCAGCAACATCTGGCTGCTGGAGCCGGCGAAACACGGTTCGCCCTGATCGGGCATGGCTTGACCGGCGAGCCGCCACTTGCCGACAGACCAATAGTGGAGCGGCTTAGGACCACGGCATCAGCCATAATCGAGATCCGCTTCCCACGTGGGGTTGTAGTAAGGCTCACTTGGCCGCGTCGACAAACCGCGGAACGGTGTTTATCCCGAGATAATGTCCGTCGCTCCGGCTCGCTGAGGTCGATGACCGCCTCAAAGATCTCCTGAAGCCTGGCGTGGCGTTCGGGAGTCATACGCCGGGCCCTCCCATCTCCGTCTTGAGCCAGGCTTTGGCGAAACGCCAGTCATTTTTGACGGTCTTCACGGAGACGTCGAGAACCTCCGCTGCTTCCTCCTCGGTCAATCCGGCGAATGAATGCAGTTCCACCACCTGGGCCTGACGGGGATTGAGTTGCGCCAGCCGGTCGAGCGCTTCACCGAGAGCGAGAAACTCCGGGAGATCGCGAAAGATGGCAGGGCCCTGATCGTCCAGCGCGATCTTTTGCAACGCGCCACCGTGACGCTCGGCTCCGCGCCTCCGCGCATGGTCCATCAGTACTCGCCGCATGCTCCTTGCAACCGTACAAAACAAGTGCTTTCGATTTTCCCACTGAAACGTTTCGCCCTCGAAGAGCCGGAGATAGGCTTCGTTGACCAACGCGGTTGCTTGCAGGGTGTGGTCGGCGCGCTCCCTCCGCATGTACGCTCGCGCCACCTGCCGCAGCTCGTTATAGACCAGGGCGAACAACTTCTCGGGTGATTCCGCCCGCGACCGATAGCTTTCGACGAGAGCGTCTTCGAACTCCGGCATTTCGGGGGTGCGGGCCATAAGCAAACCTTCTTGAAATTATACCCGCGCCATTTATAACAAGCTTAATACGTCAGTCATGGCGCGTACCAGGAGTGAGACAACCAGGAGCTGCCACAGTAGTACAGACGCAATCATCGTCATGACGAAGCCTGAAACCAATTCGACCGCTCGTAACTTCATGACTTCCCTCCTCTAAGAGCGCCGCCTCGGGCGGCCTCACAAGGATATGCGCGAAGATGCAGATTTTGGGGTAACCGGCAGTGGACCGTTACTCCAGGATTTTGCTCTCCTGCTCGCTTCATTCAGGAGACCGTCAGGGAATACGATCTGTCGGGGTGATTCTCGCCGAAGGAATCGCCCAGGGCGAGGTGCGGTGGGCGTTCTGATCGGCCTCGGCGATTGAACCCGGACCGAGCAGGCGCTGGGCCATAAACGTCCGACCGGCGCGTCTCGCCCGAAGGCCATACATGGCTCACCGTCGTGCACGAAGCGGGATCGCCCGGAACGTGTCTTCCAAGGGCACTTTCGGAGCCGCGTCGGATTCCACGGGCGACCCGACGCTGGTGGCAGCGGCGGCGCCAGAACTCGCCCGCCAGAACCCCGATGGGTCGCGGGCGCCACCGGCCAGAACGAGCTACAAAAGGAATTGAGGCCGAGCAGGAACACTCGGCCTTCGTCCTTTGTCATCTATAATTCCTTGAGTCCCCCAGCTTTCGTCCTAAGCACCATGCCCGTCTATGACCTTCTCGCTGCCACCCCGGATCAATAGCATCCCGTGCGAGGGATATACATCCGGGAGCTGCGTAGCCCGTTCTGGCTTAACTAGTCTTCCGTGCCGCGAGCCAGTTCGCTGGATTTGATTGAGCTGAGCCGCAGGTAGCACGCTGCGGCGCGGAGTCGGACCGTCTGGTTCTTGTCCTTGAGCATCGGCTCCGCGAACTTCGCCATGGCCGGGTCGTCTCCCTGAGCGATCGCCTGTATCGCGGCGGCCCGAACGGAAGCATCCTTATCCGTCAGGGCGTGTTCGAGCGCGGCGACTACTTCCGGGTCCTGCCCTTTCGCAAGCAGGAGCGCAATCGCCGCCCGGCCCGAAGCGCCCGATTTTGGCATCGCTTTCACCACCGTCGAGATCCCGATGCCGACGCCGGGTACCGGTACGAGTGCGCCACTGCACCGCACCGCGACCATCATCATCGGCCTGGGAGTCTGCAAAGTGCGCAGCGCTTCGCGCTTCTGCGCGGCAATGAAACTCGAGGCCGTTTTGCCCTCGCCGTTCAGAATCCGGATCAAAGCCTCCCGTCCCGCCGGGTCGTTCAGGTTGAATAATGCCTGGGCCGCCGCGAAGCCAACCTCGGGAGTGCGGTCGTCCAGCGCTTCCTGCAACCCCGCAAGGTCCCTCGATTCAAACAGGCTGGCAACTGCAGCGAGTCTCACCTGCACGTCTTTGTCGTTCAGCATGGATTCGAGGCGACCCTGATACGGCTGTTTCGAACCGATGACGGCGAGCGCCTCCACGGCCACCCTGCGCGTATCCGGGTTCTTCGAGTGAAGGGCGCTGTCGATGGCGCCAAGAGCGGTTTCGCCCGAGAAGGCGGCGTTTGCGAGCCCGGAGGCGAGAACCAAAATCGTCCCGGCGAGTAGTTGATTCTTCATGGCTGATCTCCTCTTTTGTGGTGGAGCGTTCTCCGCTCTCACCTACTCATGCGCAGTCTGTCTGGAAAACGGGCAAAATTACCTCGACGCGATCATTACCGCAGGCGCGAAGTTATAGTTGGAGTGCTTAATCACCAGGTCAGCCTTGCCAAACAGCTTTGCGTAAGTGACCGAACGGTTCGAGGCGACCACCCAGTAATCACCATGTTTTTCAAATGTTTGGACGAAGCCGACGCTGTTGGTCCAAAACGATGGCCTCTTCGAAGGGCTGCCCTCCACCTGGACCACAGCGAAGTCCGTGGCGTCGATCCAGACTCGCCCATTGATCAGGTACCTGGATTCAGTCCGGGGCTCGACCTCCAGAACGTAAGCCAGGCGACCGTTGACTTCTTCACTGCCAGTCAACCGGAACTCGTAGTTTTTGTCGTTCAACCGGTTGCGGGCTTGCAATGTGGGCTGCGAGGCCTCGACTTCAGATTCGAGGAGCTTATGAAATACGTGGTCGCGAATACCGCCGTCGCCGTGTTCATAAGCGACCTCATAGCGCTTGGTCCCATCAGGCTGACGCGTCCACTGCACCATCATCTCCGCATGACGCTCTTTGTTATCGAGCACATAATGCGACGTCCAGGTATAGGCGCGGAGTGAACACTGGCGGGTCTGGTCGTGCTCCATCATGCGTTGCACGATCTGCTCGGCAGTCGGAGCCTGCCCGGCAAGCGCGTTCAACGCTGAAATCATCATCATCATCACGGTGGTTTTCATTGGTTTCGATCTCCTTCACCGCAACGTGCGAAGTGCGTTACGAAAAGGGGCAACACAATCGAGAAGAACTCTCTTGCCCTTTTCAGTACTGGAATGCGCACATCACGGCGGAGAGGCAAACATGAACAAGAAAAGAATCGTGATCATAGCCGCCGGGCTCGGGCTGCTTGCCTTTGTGGGCGCCAAAATGGGTTGGCGCGGAACGATAGAGGAGCTGAAGACGGTCTGGATCGCGCTCCCGGTCCTTGCCGGTCTCAGTGCTTTGCGACTATCGCTACAAACCGTGGCCTGGTCCTCGGCGCTGAAGGCGAACGGAATTCACGCAGGGTTTGGAGAGCTGATGGGCGCACGCATGTCATCCCATGGCATGGGTTATCTATCGGCGTTCGGGCCGCTGGTGTCCGAGCCGATGCGAATCAGTCTGCTGGCGGATCATGGGGCGGCGACAGCCCCCACGTTGATAGATGCCGGCGTGTCGTCATTCAGTGAGGGAATCGTCACCGTCGTCGGATGCCTGTGCGCCGCGGGATGCATGACCGTGGGTCATCATACGAAATCACTGATCGCGCTAGCTGTGATGACGGTGACCGGAATGTTGCTGGTTGCACGGTCGAAACCGATGCTGCCGTCACTCGCCCGCAGGCTCGGCGATCGCGCTCCGGCGTGGCTGCGGCACGGCGCGGAAGTGGAAGTCGCGATCCACAGTTTCAGACGGGAACATCCGCGCACTGTCCGTAGAGTATTCTGGCTGGCCATGGTGTGCCAGGTACTGATTGCCGCCGAAGTCGTATCGGTGTTCTGGTGTCTGAAAATGCCGATCCACGCCGGAATGATCCTGGCCCTGGAAGCGGCGAATCGCGTGGTAAAGGCGATGGGAGGATGGGTTCCGGCCCGGCTCGGCGCTGACGAGACCGGCATGGCGGCGGCGTTTATGGCGTTTGGTTTGCCGTCGGCGTCCGGATTGGCGCTCGCACTCGCGGGGCGGAGCCGGGATCTGCTGGAGGTGCTGGTGGGACTCGCGTGGCTGGCGCGCCGATCACGGGTGCGGAGGACAATGCTGCCAGGTCACTGATACTTTTAGGGTGCGGTCTGTTGACGCTGTCGGCCCGCAGTTCCAGGCGACTTCAAGACGCCGGACGGCAGCGAGGTGGAACGCAGCAGGGCTCCGGCCGCGGTCGCGACGGACAGGGCCGCCAGTGCTGCCCATTTCACTCTGGCCCGGCGTTTCGAAGCCGCCGTCGGCTGCAAAGATGGCGACAAACCTGAAGGGCGAACGCCAAGTCGGAGGCGGACTGGAACCTGCGGTCCGGCTCCTTTTCCAGGCAGCGGCGCACGATCCGGTCCAGCGGCGGCGGCGAGGCCGGCGGTAACTCGGGCGGTTCGTCCTTGAGGATCGAATTCATCACCTCAACCGACGAGCCACCGCGGAATGCGGGTTTGCCTGACGCCATTTCGTAAAGAGTCACACCGAGGCTGAACAGATCCGATCGAGCGTCGGCTGGCTCGCCGCGCACCTGCTCGGGCGACATGTAGCGAGGTGTCCCCAGAATCGCGCCGGAATGGGTGATGTCCGCTGTCGTACTCTCCGGTCCGGGATTGCGATCCTGCCTGGCCAGACCGAAGTCCAGAATCTTCACTCGGCCGTCGCGGCGGAGCATGATGTTGCCGGGTTTCAGGTCGCGATGCACCACGCTAGCGGTGTGTGCCGCGGCGAGTCCGTCCGCGATCTGTGTACCCACCTCGATCAACTGGCGCACCGGAAGTGGCCCACGCTCGATCACCCGCGCCAGCGTCTCGCCCGCCACCAGTTCGGAGACGATGAACGATACGCTATCTTCACAACCGACGTCGTACACCGTGACAATATTAGGGTGGTTCAGCGCGCTGGCGGCCCGCGCCTCGCGCTCGAAGCGGGCAACGCGGTCATGAACGGCGGCAAACACCGCCGGCAGCGTTTTGATCGCTACCTCGCGTTTCAGCCGCGAATCGCGGGCGCGCCAGACCTCCCCCATGCCGCCGCGGCCCAGCAGTTCCACAATCTCGAAATTGCCCAGCCGGGCGCCCACGCCCAGCGCCGGGACCGTCGGCTGCGCACCCTCAAGGAAGGATTCGGCCTGCTGATCCGCAATAAGGAGCTTGATCAAACGATCCCGCAGATCGGCATCGTCCGCACAGGCTCTGTTCAGGTAGGCCGACCGCTCCGGCTGGCCCAGCTTGACCGCTGCCTCAAAGATCTTCTGAATCTGGGAATGGCGTTCGGGACTCATTCGCGGGGCCCTCCGATTAGCGTCCCGAGCCTCGCTTTAGCGAAACGCAAGCTATTGCTGACGGCCTTCACGGAGACGCCGAAAACCTCAACCGTTGCTTCCACGCTCAGTTCGGAAGCGTCAGAGCCCATCTTTTCCCACCCGCTTGTGGCTATCGCCGCAGTATAGCGCGATTTCAGGGGTTTCAAACCTGGCCTGCAGAAGGCAATCGACGCCGGGGTGCAGATCGCGGCGGGTCTGGCGGCAGCTTGCCAGTACCTGCAACAGGTTGAACGAACACGTGGCCCAAAGGATGGCGCCGAGCGCCGCGGCGTGGGCGAGCATCAGGTCGAACGCGTCGCCGCGCGTCGTCTCGTGGAGCGCTGACGCCCGGCGGCAGCGGAACGCTGGCGGACTCGCAATGCACACTGAACGCGAGTACCAGCACGGTGAGTGAATCGGGTAACGACCTGACCCTGAACGTGGCTATCACGTCAGCGAGCTCCGTGGCGCTGCGCATCTTCAGCGATTGTCACGACACAGGTGCCAGACGAATCGCTAGTTTAGCGCTGATGCAATGCACTCAGCCGTAAATGCATCCGTTCTGTTGAGGGCGTATGGCTCTGAAGACGGCCGTGTTCGATCCTGCGACTGGTCCAGACGCCGGCTACCGCGTACAATGCCGGTCCGCCAATCATCAATGCTCCGCGCAATATGTATTTCCTGTCGCTCTCAGAACTCACAAGTCAACTGCAGACTGGAGCATAACACCTGCGAATCCGTTCGCGTCAGACTCCGGAGAGGATCGCATCGAACCTCCGGCTCACCTCGCGCAGGTAGGCTTCGTCTCCGCCCGGCAATTCCACCGTCGCCGAACCCTCATACCCCACCTCAACCAGTGCCTGATACACTTCCGGCCAGTTGACCGCGCCTTCCCGCAACGGCATCCATTTCGCCACGTTATTCTCGAACTTGAAATCCTTGAGGTGGAGCTTCACGATGCGCTTGCCCAGCGTGCGAATCCAATCCTGCGGATAGCCGAAGATCACTACGTTGCCCACATCGAAATAGGCTCGAATCCACGGGCTCTGAAACTCGTCGATGTAACGTGCGAACTCCAGCGGGCTCAGCAGAAACTTGTTCCAAACCTCTTCGAGGCCGATGATCACCTTCAGTTCCCGGGCCAGCGGAATCAGTTTCCGGATCTGTTCCTGCGACCGCACCCACGCATCGCGGTACGACGTTTGCGCATCCACCACCGCCGGCACCAGCAGCACCGTGTCCGCGCCCCACAGATGCGCATTACGGAGGCTGGTTTCCATGCCCTCCACGCTTTTTGCCACCACCGCCGGATCGGCGGAAGAGAGCGGATACCGCCAGTGCGCCATGTTCATCACCGAATGAATCCGCAATCCCGTCTTTTCGGCGGCCTCCTTCACTTCCTCGGCCTCCCGTTCATCGGGCATGGTGGGGCACTCGATCTCCTCGAAGCCGGCGTCGCGCGCCATCCGCAGGCGCTCGGCGAAGCTGCCCGTTTTGGGAAGCATCTCGAACTCCACGGCCTTGCGGATGGGCAGCCGGGCTCGAGTGGCGCTCCACCCGGTCCGCATCAGCGCCGCCGAACTCGCCGCCAGAAACGTTCTTCGGTTCATCGCTATTCCTCCTTAGTCATTGCTGGTCTGGCTCCTCACAATACTCACAATACTCAGAATCTCCGGCGATGGCGCGGGGCGACAAGGCAGGGTTAAACTTGTTTGATCGGGCGGAACCAACTCTATGAACGGCTTTGAGCTCACCGACACGATCTGGCAGGATACCCGCTACGCGCTGCGGACGATGCGCAGGAAACCTGCCTTGCCGCGACGGCGGTTCTCACGCTGGCGGTGGCGATCGGCGGCAACACGGCGATGTTTACCATCATTCGCGCCGTGCTGCTGAAGCCGCTTCAATACAGCGACCCCGACCGGCTGGTGCGCATCTCGGGAGGCGCCACGCCCACGCGATTCGCGGAAATGAGGACCGCGGCGCGCTCCTTCACCGAACTGGCGGCCTTTACGGGCGCGGAGAACATCGCTCTTTCCACCGGAGTTGAGCCGGAGGTACTGCAGGGTATTCATGTATCGGCCGGTTTCCTGGCGATTCCCGACGTCAAACCGCTGCTTGGGCGCAGCTTTCGTCCGGAGGAAGATTCGCCTGGCGGCGCGCCGGTGGCGATGATCAGCGCCGAGCTGTGGCGGCGGCGCTTCGCGGCAGATCCCCGGATCGCCGGGAAGACGGCCACGCTCGCGGCCACGGCGTACACCATCATCGGGGTTCTCCCGCCACATTTTCAGTTTCCTTTTCCCGACGTGGACGTGTGGATGACCGCTCCCTCGGAATGGCCCCTCATGCCTGCCAAATCCAGGGCCCTCAGCCCCTTCCTGAGCGTATTCGGCCGGCTGAAGCCGGGAGTGAGCCTGGCACAAGCCGACGCGGAGATGAAGGTGATTCGCCGCCAATACTCGATGGCTCATCCCACCATGCTGGATGCCAGGCCGAAAACCCCCGTGGAACTCACCGCCATGAAGGACGACCTTGTGGACAAGGTGCGCTCCACCCTCTGGATGCTTTTCGGCGCCGCCGGTTTTGTCCTGCTGATCGCGTGCGGCAATGTGGCCAGCCTGCTGCTGGCGTGCGCCACCTTCCGTTCGCGGGAATTCGCCGTGCGGTCGGCGCTGGGGGCCGCGCGGATTCGGCTCATCGGACAACTTCTTGTGGAGAGCCTCCTGTTGTCGCTGGCCGGAGGCGTGGTTGGCGCCGTGTTGGCGGCCTGGAGCCTGCGCGCGATTCCGCGCATGACTGCTTTCGAACTGCCGCGAGCGGGTGAGATTCACATCGACTGGATTGTGCTCGGGTTCACCGCGGCGCTGTCCATCGCAACCGGCGTTATCTTCGGCCTGGCGCCCGCGCTGGGCGCGTCCCGGCCCGACCTCATTGACACCTTGCGAGCCAGTGGGGAGGCCGCCGGCAAAGGAATCCCCGGACGAATTCTGGCCAGAGTGAACGTCCGCGGACTCCTGGTGGTGGGACAGATCGCGCTCTCCATTGTGTTGCTGATCGGGTCGGCGCTGCTGGTGGAAAGCATCGCTCGAATGCGCCACGTCGATGTGGGATTCAACCCGGCGAAGCTGCTCACCATGCGCGTTTCTCTCCCGCCCCTGCGCTATGACACGGGTCAGAAAAGAACGTCGTTCTTTGAGGAACTGGTGGAGCGGGCAGGATCGTTGCCGGGCGTCCACGGCGCCACGGCAGCTCTGTTCCTTCCCATGATGGGCTATGCAGGGACTCCCGTGCAGGATGCCGGAAAGCCGGTGCTGAAATTGAACGAGCGCATGATCGCGACCATTTTGACGGTGACACCGGGATATTTTCGCACTCTCGGGATTCCGCTGCGGCGCGGAAGAGCATTTGCCGAACAGGACACGGCGGACGCGCCGCGCGTGGCGGTGATTGATGAAGCCCTCGCTCGCCGCTTTTGGCCGGCCTATCCGGATGGCCAGGACCCGGTGGGCCAGCGGCTCCTGATCGGCGGCGTGAACCTGAAGTCGGCGGAGATTGTGGGAATCGCCGCCAACGTGCATCAGAATATCGAAAAAAGTGTCTGGCCGGAGAGTGTTTACGTTGCGTTCGCGCAGAACCCTCAGCCGTTCGCGATGCTCGCCCTGCGGACCACGGGCGACCCGCTCGGCTTTACCAGGGCTGTTCGCGAGCAGGTGCTGGCGCTGGACCGGGATCAGCCGGTCGCCGATGTGCGCACGATGGACGATCTGGTGGAGGATCAGGTGGGCGAGCGGCGATTGCTGACCATCCTGTTGGGATCGTTCGCCGGCGTGGCCGTGCTGCTTGCGCTGATCGGGATCTACGGCGTCATTGCGTACTCGGTGGCGCAGCGCACGCAGGAGGTGGGAATTCGCCGGGCGTTGGGCGCGCAGCAGAGCGACATTCTGCGGCTGGTCATTGGACAAGGGCTGGCGCTGGCACTGGCGGGAATCGCTGTCGGACTGGGTGGGGCTTTCGCATTGACGCGGGTGATGCAGACTCTCCTGTTCGACGTCAGCGCGACCGATCCCACCACCTTCGCCGGCATCGCATTGTTCTTCCTGCTGGTGGCGCTTGCGGCCAGCTACATTCCGGCGCGCCGCGCCGCCCGAATCGATCCCATGGCGGCGCTGCGAGTTTGAGGGTCGGGGCGGGGGATGCTACTTTGGGGGTCCAGGCGGAGGCTGACTGACAAATGCCGCCACGTCCCTGGCCGCCTTCGTCTCCACCCCCGGCTTCTGCAGGAAGCCAAGGTCACGGAACCAGTCCACAAACCGGAACTGCCAGGTCCCAAACGGCGTATCGTTGCGGTCGGTCAAACCGCCGGTCATATGGCCGCCGTCGGCCAGCAGGTCGCCCGGATGCCGGCCATTCCCATAGATGTGCATCTCGATATTCGGCACCCCTAGATTCAGCATCGCGCTGAAATACTCAATCGCCCAAATCGCATGCACGCGATCGCCGGATCCGCCGCAAACAATAAATGCCGGTGGAACATTACGGGGAATCGGCGGCGCCGTCCGGTTTCCGGCGAAAGGGGACGGCCCGGGATAGATCATCCCCACAAAGTCGGGGCGCGCGGTGATTCCCGCCAGAGGATCGCCGGCGCCGTTATTCTTATTATCGAAATCGTCGAACAAAACGGACGCCGCGGCGGCCAGCTCCGCACCCGCCGAAAAGCCCATTATGCCGATCTTATGCGGATCGATCTTCCACTGTTCCGCATAAGCGCGCACCATCCGAATGGCCTGCAACGCATCGTTCACTTCGTCCACCTGCGGGTTATAACCATCTCGGCGCAAGCGACTCCGCAGAATGACGGTATTCACTCCATAGTTATAGAAAAACGGGACAAAATCGGCGCTCTCGCTGCCCACGTTCAACGTATTATGTCCGCCGCCCGCAACCAGGATCACCGCGGCGCCGGTGTTCAGGCCGCGATCCACGGTATGGACCTCAATCGACGGGTTGTGAATATTCACGATGCTGTTGATTCGCCCCGGTACCGACTGGCTCATGCTGTATTGCTCGGCCTCTCGCACGCGCGCCATGTTGAGGAAAGGCGAGCCCGGCGGATAAAGCGGAATCACCACGCCGCCCGGCAGGATCGGCTGTGGAGAATACGGGAGGTCATTCGCCGCCCCCGGCGCGGGCACTCCCAGCGGCGCGGGTAGCGGCGCCAGTGCCGCGCCCGGATTCTGCGCCATCGCGTGCATCGCGAACAGGAACCACGGAACAAAACCTCTCTTCATCTCAATTACCCAGACGGTAGCCTCCAGGAGCGGCTCTCCGAAGGCCGCGGCACGTGATTGGTATGGTACAACATGTCCGGCGAGGCCGGCCCAGCGGCTCACTGGAACAGCAGCGGAGCGAATTCCTCAAGGTAGTTGCGCCAGTTGATCCACGTATGGCCGCCGGGGCTCTCCCGGAGAATCGGCGAAAAGCCGTGCTTCATCAAAGCGTCCACGGTCGCCTGGGTGGTGGGAATCAGGCGGTCTTCCGACCCCGTGCTGAACCACAGCACCTTCAAGCCGGGCTTCAACGAGGCGTTGTCGAGCATGGCCGCGCGCTGCGCTATCCATTCCGGCGAGGGCCCGGGCGGAGGCGGCGGTGTGCCAGGGTCCGGCCGCCGCATGGTGAACACCCCCGAGCTGAACACGCCCAGATAAGCGAACTGGTCCAGGTGGGCGAAGCCGATATTCAGCGTCTGGCCGCCGCCCATGGAGAGTCCGGCCATGGCCCGGTGCGCGCGATCCGTCAGCACCCGGTAGTGCGATTCCACGTACGGCATGATGTCGGTGACGAAATCCTCGGCGAACTCGTCGCGCGGCGCGGGGTCCCCGGGCCGCGGCATGCTGAAGGCAGCGGAGGTATGGCCGGCAGGCATGACGATGACCATCGGTTTCGCCTTGCCCGCGGCGATGAGGTTGTCCATGATGAATCCGGCGCGGCCCACCGACGTCCAGGAGTCGTCGCAATCCATGGCCCCGTGCAGCAGGTAGAACACCGGATACTTATCCGTGCCGTTTTCGTAGCCCGGCGGCGTGTAAATGTGCATCCGTCGGTTCCGTGCGAGCGAGGTGGAGTAGTAAGTAACGGAAGCCACGGCGCCGTGAGGCACCCGCTGCGTGTCCATAAACTCGGCGCCCGGAACATAGACCAGGCTCCATGAGTTGGTGTTCGACTCGCTCACGGCGGGGTTGTGGGGGTCCATCACCCGCACGCCATCCACCATGAACGTGTACCGGTAGGCGCCCGGATCGATGGGCCCCACGGTCGCCTCCCACACGCCGTTGTCGCCTTTGCTGAATGTCGCACTGGCGTTGGCCAGGCCGGCCAGGTCGCTGGCGGAGAGTGCGACGTTCTTCGCCTGCGGCGCGAGGATGCGGAAGACGATGCGGCGGTCCGGCATCACCTCCGGAGAAACAACATTGGGGCCTTGTGGGCCCATGGCGCGCGGCGGCGCGGCGGGCGCATTCTGGGCGAGTCCGCCGGGCGCAAGGGACGCCCCAGCCAGGAGCGTGGTCGCGAAAAGCGTTATGAAGTTCCGTTGTGCGGGCATGATGATCCTCAATCATTTTGCGCCGCGGGTTGCCACCACCGCAAGGCGGCGGCCCGGCCGGACTCGGGCAGCGGGCCGTTTCAGCCGGTACAATATGGATACTGGATGGGCAATGGTTGCGCGCAACCTCCCCGGGGCCCTTAGCTCAGCGGTTAGAGCAGCGGACTCATAATCCGTTGGTCGAAGGTTCAAATCCTTCAGGGCCCACCAGCTACTCCTTTCAGTTCAGTCGTTTAGGCACAGTCGGCAAACCAACAGTAGCCCCGGAACCCTCGATTGTGCCCGAAATTGTGCCCGTCGCGGCCCCAAGATAGCGATCCAACTTGGCCGACGCGTCCACCAAATCGCGCTCGTTGACGATGTCATAGCGGTCGAAAACTGAGCGGCTCTTGTGCCCCGAAATCTTCATCGCGATCTTCTCGGAAATGCCAGCGCGCACCATGTTGCGCACGGCTGTGCGGCGAAGGTCGTGGAACAACAGTCCGGCCACGCCAGCGCGCCTGCAGGCTGACCGCCACGATTTATAAAACTCGCCGACGCGGGAGCCTTCTCGCTGGAAGACGAACTCACAGGCCGGACACTGCTGTTGCTGAAGTTCCTTCTGCATGGCCAGCCACTGCTGCATCTCGCCGTAGATTGGCAACGTGCGGCCGTGCTTATTTTTCGTCGTGCCCGGATCGAGAGTGATGCGGCCGGCTTTGAGGTCGACCTGCCGCCAGCGCAGATTGAGGAGTCCGCCAAGCCGCGCGCCAGTATGATAGCCGACCACGAACAGCGGCCGAAGATCTTCCGGCAGCTCGTTGCGCAGTTCAACGTAACGCTCGTGGCTGAGAAAGCCCGCGCGCACGTTGTCCTCAGCCAGCGTGGGGATGTAGACGGCGCGGGCCACCAGCGGGGGATCGTGCTTGATGGCCAGAGAGAACGCGCGCTTGAGGATGGCCAGCTCCCGGTTAATCGTGGCATTGGCCGCTTCCTGCTGCTGCCGTAACGAAGTGTAGCGCTTGATGTGTTGGGTGCCGAATTCCGCGGCGCGGATGTCGCCCAAGAGCGGCAGGATGTGGAGCTTCAGGCGCAATCGTACGTCGGCGAGACTGGTCTTGCCGTTGTCTTCGTAGTCTAGGCGCTATCCTCCCGAAGCCTTGATACGGTCGGGCTGGCCGCTACAATGAGAGGCCCATGAGCAGGCAGGCTGGTGTTTGCAGTTGGGGCGGCGGGGGAATCTTAGGTGGCCGTACCGGCCTCAGGACCGGAATCGGAGATGGAGAAGTTCACGGCAGTTGGAAACCTACTGCATCATAAGATTTCCAATGCCGTCTCGAAGGCCGTGACGCTGTCACTAACATCCAGCACCTTGGTCCGGATAGCTTCCTTGACTGCTTCTCAACGCCGCGCCAATCGTCCCGAATGGGATCGTTGCTGCCAACAGTGGCCGGAAAAACGTGGTTCTAAATTAGCGTCGCCGGGCGATAGCGCACGTGCACTTTGGTTGTCCACATCGATGGCACCGAAAGCCAATCCCGGTTGATTTGTTGCCGAACTCTTTCCATACCCAGGCAGAGAACGTCGGGACGGGGCTTGGTCTGCGCGAGGGGTCCAAATCGAAGGCTACCTTGTTCATATCCTCTACGTGACCGCGATAGTGCAGGTATACGGATGTCAGCCAGCTAAAGACGTCGGCTATCTCCAACTCCCACTCGATCGTCTTGTCCTGCTCTTTGGGCAATGGTATGTTTTGCTGGAGGCGATCCGCCTTCCTCAGCTCAACTTCCACTTCGCCAATTTCTTCAAGAAAATGAAAGGTTTTCTCTGCGGATGTGCGGGATGCGTTCACGGTGCCATAGATGTCTTCGAACATCGCCACCCAGGCGTCCAATGAAACGGGCTTCTCATGACCCTCTCGCGCCATGTCAAGCGTCACACGGACCGCTTGCATGTGCTCCTCCCGTTCTCGCTTGGTCATCTTGTCAACATGCATCGCTGGGCATTCGCATTGCGGCTTGGCGCAAAATGCGCACACCTTGGGGTACTTGAACCATATCATCTCTGAAAGCTTCTTGCCGCTACACAGATCCTTGAAGTCGCTGTCAAGTCGGCACTTCGTTGTCATGCTGCACAGCCAACTAAAAACGCGTGGCACATATGGCAAGGCCACATGAAACTGGCCCCGGCGCATTCCCTCAGCGATTCTTGTGGAATCGGCAACCATTTGCAGCATGATGTCGTAGAGGGGCAACTGGGCATCAAGTGTTCCGTAAAGGACACAAAACTCCTCTTGCCAGTGATCGAGCGGAGCGCTCCCGAAGTTCAATGCCGTAATAAGAGGCATACCACACCTTTCCCCACCGCAAAATGCATCTAGATCGTCTCCATTGTAGGCTTCATTGTGGAGAAAGTCAACGTGGCTCACAGAATTCCCATTTTCGCCGTAGGCGTTGAGCATTCGGTTAGCCGACAACCAACGGGAGAGGAGAAAAATGGCAGGCCGGGGCGGCGGGGGACTCCCGGCTGGCCGTCCGTGTCAGCAAGACATTCTGTGCGCTATCATGACACGGAGGTGGCCCGCCGCTTACGTGCATGGGCCGCTCGGAATCCAGAGGAGGTTCAGAAGAGATAGGCCTGCTGTGGCTTTATTATTCTCCTGATTTCCGAAAAGCTCTTGATCCGAAACGAAGGCTCTATCACAGCTGGGCCGTACGCTGTTCGAATCTGGTCTGGGCCCCAGTGGGTAACACGGAAAAGCGTATCGCTGTTCTTTGGGTCGATCTTCTGGCCGTACTCGGCCCAGATCGTCGTAAGCCCTAAGTGGACGCCGGGCGCTAGGTCCTTCGCGAGACTGTCGCCGACCACATATGTGGTCTGTGGAGCGGCCCGAACCGCGGCCATTATGGTCATATACGGAATTGGGCTGGGCTTCAGGTCCTTCTCGTCAATTGGCCAGAGATGGCGGATTCGAGACCGGTATCTTCCGCTTTGCGACTTCTGCCAGATCTCCTCCGTCCAGGCGAAGTCGCGCGGAATGCCGTGCCCTTCACGGCCGCAGAGACCATATAACAGACCGTCAAGATAGAGGCTCTTGAGGCGCCTCTCGACATGGTCAATAGGGGCATTTGTCACGCCAACTACAACGATCCCTTCCTGTTGGGCCCAGGCCAGCGTATCTTTGACGCCATCGTAAAGCTGCAGTGTTGCGCTCCTGACGCGCCCAAATACTTTCTTCGCCAAGGTGACTAAGCGCTCAACTTCTTCAGGCGGCTTTGATCTCACAGAAGGCAGTTCCTGCACAGTAAATGAATACTCAAGCGATCCCTTGGTCGAAAACACGTCGCGCAGCTCATCAATCAAGCGGTCCTCGGAGCAAGGGACCTCGCGAGCGAGGGCGTGAATCATGCCTCGGAGACTCGGCGCAAAAAAGTCAACCCAGTTATAAAGCGTATTATCGAGATCCGTCAACAAAAGCGTCCTGCTAGCTGCGGGACTCGTTTGGATGGAAGCTGGCAACGTTGCTTCATTGAGAATCGTCATGCACAACCCAGAGAGTTACATCTATACTTCGAAGTTGTTCAAGCGACCCCACAGGGACGTTCATGAATTGAAGGGGGTTATATTCTGGTCGCGTCGGGAATGACTCATATATAAACCGTACTGAAGAAAAAGGCACTTCGTCAATGGATTGCAGGAGAAACCATGCAGGGTAGTTGCCACGGTGGTAATATGCGGGTGATTTTTCTGGGTCAGGCGTACTGATCCGATCTCCTTGGGGCGCGACGCGAATGTCGCTAATCTTGACGCGATATAGTTTACTTGCGCCTGCGTTGAACAGATAGCCTGTGACTGGCCCTTTGGTCTCAATCAGCTGCTCAATCTCCTGAAACAGCAGCCGGGGAGCAACCTCCCACTGTTTCATCCACCATCCCCACCACACCATGTCGAATCGTTTCAATAGCCGCAAGTGCTCAGTGATCGTTCCGCCGTCTTCGACAGTGAGATCACGAAAACGAAGTATGATTACACGTGCCATCGTTGACTTTCCTTAGAACAGTCTACCGTCGGCGTCGATCCATATTGGGTGAAGAGAGTGATAATAAGTATCACCCCGTTTCGTGAGCCCGCACTCTTCAATTAGGTACTTAAGCCAATATGGGCGGTTGAAGACCGCTTCAACGTCGAAGATTACCTCAAATCCATCAGGCCCAAGGGGACGCGAAGCTGCCGCGCCCTGAGGGACGGCTTCTTCGAAGTCCTGGAGGCACAAACTACTTGCCATAAGCAACATACGACCTGTGCGCTTTAACATTCGCGGAGAGTTCTTGATGAGAGATATCCCTAGGTCGAGACCGCCCACTGCGTGTGCAAAATCCACAACAGTGCTAGTCGTGGGACGCATTTCGTTAGGAAGCGGGATATAGGGCGGGTTACAGACAATAAGGTCGAACTCTCGATTGAAGAGTGTCGGATCAAAGTAGCCCGTCATGAAATATGTGAGATACGGCGGGTTAGTGCCACCGATGTTTGTAGAGAAGTTGCGAATTGTGCAGGCCGTTGCTGCTGCACTCATGTCGATGGAAAACAGTTCTTTCAGGTCACTGGCACCGCGCAAGGCCAGTAGTGCCGT
>CAYVPZ010000014.1:0-18905 GCA_964453955.1 uncultured Solibacteraceae bacterium
GCCTTTTCACCTGCTCGACGTACCCGGAGAACTCCCGGCGATGCGCGGCCGAAAGCGCGCCCAGCGTGCGGGTCAACGACCGCGCCAGCCAGCTCTCGAAGCATTCGATCACGTGGCCGAGATTCCGCGTCCAGCCTGGATACTCCACCTCCAGAGCCGCCGCGAGTTCTTTGCGGATCCGCCCCTCTTCCGGATCGAATCGCTTCGACACCATGTCGCGAGTTCCCCTCGCGGCGTGCCTGGTCAGCAGGCGCAGTTGCGTCCTGAACTCATCCATGAACGCCCTTTCCCCGAGCACCACGGTCGTCAGGGCGTTTCGTTCGGTATCCAGCGCCTCGGCGGCTTTCAAAGCGAGCGCGAGGTAATCCCTGCACTCGCGAAGCAGCGCCGCGGTCTTGTGCCGCACCACCGCGCTTCGCTGTTCCTGAAATCTGCCCAGCACATCGGTGATGATCATGTCCTCGACGGCCTGCCTCGTGTATCCATATTCGGGCCGGGCCGAATACGGGTACACCACCGGCGGCTCATCGAAATTCCGGCGCAATTGATAAGCCACAAACGCGCGGACCTCATCCTGTTCCGGCGGGCTGAGCACGTCCAGCTTGGTGAGCAGCACCATGACGCGCGGCGTGAAACCGTAGAGCTTGCGGATCAGGGCAATATCCTGTTGCGACAGCGGCGGGTCCACGCCGATGGCCACCAGCGCCAGGCCCACGTTGGGAAGCCAGTTCAGGGACGATTCGGTGTTGTGAGCAAAAACGCTGTCCAGTCCGGGCGTGTCGACAAATCGAATCCCGTTATACTCGCGCAGCGAAGGAAGATCCACCAGCACCGTGGCCACCTGCTTCACGTTTTCCGGATTTTCCGCTTCCGCCACCCAGGGCCGGATCTGCTCGACGGATATCTCCTCTTCGCGCCCGTCCAGAAAGCGAACCACGGCGCGCTCGCGCGTACCATAGCCGACTTCGGTGATCACCGAGGTCACCGGGGTGACGCCCGTCGGGACCAGGTCGCGGCCAATGAGGTTGTTGAGGAATGTGCTCTTGCCCGCCTTGAAACGCCCAAAAACGGCGATCCGCAGCACCTGTTCGCTCGCCAGCGTCTGGCATGTGTGCAGCAGGGGCGCGAGCGACGTCATCTGATACTTTGCGGCGAGCTCTTCCACAAGATCATTGATCATGAGTTTTGTTTCGGGATCGCCTGCAGGAGGGAAATGGCTCCGGGAGAATCCCAGGAGTCATTGGCCGGAGGAACCGGCGTTGAGCGAACTCCACCGCTGTTTTCAGCATAGCCGCAAAACTTCCGGCCGGCAACGGCGGGAGGCGCGGCGACAGCCGCGTTCGTGCCGGGCACGAGAAATGGCATAATTGCTCCAGACCCGCACTGGTCGCGCGTCCGGGAGGCGGAATGCCCGAGTTTCAGCCAGCCACGTTGCTCCGCTTGCACATCTGCGAGCGGGACCTCTACAGAGGCCGGGCGCTTCACACGTGCATTTTTGAGAAGTGCCGGGAGCTTCACATGAAGCGCATTTCCGCCGTTCGCGCGTTGGAAGGCTATGGCGGAGCTTCCGAAATTCATCGCTCCCGCCCGGTCTACCATAACCTTCCCGTGGTGATCACCGTCATCGACACGCCCGAGAGGATTGGCCAGCTGCTTCCCGTTGTCGAAGCAATGATGGACACGGGAACCATCGCTACTTCGCCGGTGGAGATGCTGGTGGTGAACCGCCGCGCCCAGGCGCGGACGGCGTCCTGAGACCACCCATTCGCAGCACCCCGGCCAGATCGTCTTTCACCTTTCGTGGAACGGCCAGCTTTTCGATTTTCCGCACCGTCGCTTCGTGGTCATAGGCGTAGGAGTGTAGTTCGAGGCTGCCATCCCACACCGCATAGCAGGCCATGGGGCGCCCCGTCTTTGGCTGTCCAATGCTGCCCGGATTCGCCACCATCCGTTCCCCCAGCGCGCGCACGAACGGGATGTGCGTGTGGCCGGTGAGTAAAACGTCCGCGGGCGTCGTGCCGGACTCCTGCGCCCACTGCGGTGAATCCGCCGCGAGGTATTGAAACAGCGGCTGCGACGGGGCCGCGTGAGAGAGGTAGAACGACAATGCATCCACTTCCTGCATCGCCCCCAATGGAAGCGAACCAAGGTATTCCCGCTGATCGTCGCGCAGGCTCGCGCGCGTGTACGCCAGCATTGCGCTGGACATCTCGCGGAACGGAGCGGAACAACGAGGGTCCTCGCCGGTAGCTACGGCGTGATCGTGGTTGCCGCGGACAACAACCGCCGCGCGCTTCCGTACCCATTCGACAACGGCCGCCGGATCGGGACCATAGTTCACCAGATCGCCGAGAACCCACAGCCGATCGCCGAGTGTGGGGAGCGCTTCGAGCGCCTCCATGTTGGCGTGGATATCGGAAATAATGACGATTTTCATGGCCGCGGCCTGGGAACGGCGAACAAAGCCGCGGCGCCGGCAAGCGTGAATACGGCCCCGTAGAGGAATCCCGCCTGGAACGACACCCGGCTCCACAGAAAGCCGACGGCCATGCTCGAAACGAGATCGCCCACGGAATTCACGGTGGCCAGCGCGCCGTACCCGACGCCGCGCTGTTCCAGCGGGAGAAGGTCGGCGGCCAGCGCCCGTTCCATCGCGTCCACGATGCCGATGTAAATTCCGGCCAGGGCGAACAGGAACGCAAGAAGAACCAGGCTCGCGCTGCCGGAGAGAAACCCGAGGCACAGGACGCCGAACAGGGCGTAGCCGGCGGCCAGAAGTTTCTTCTTGTCCATGCGGTCGCCCAGCGCACCCGCCGGGTACGATACCGCCGCATATAGGACGTTGTGCAGGATGTAAAGCGCAATCGCGATTTGTCCCGCGCCCACCTGGCCGCGAGACGGCGCCAGCAGCGTCGCCACCCGCATCACCAGCAGGGTATGCGCGAAATTCCCAAGCCCAAACACTCCCACCGCCGCCACGTAAATCCGAAACGATCGCGGCAGGCTGCGCAGCGAGCCCCACATCCGCAGCGCGGGTTGGGGTTTGCGGGGAACCTCGCGAACCCAGAAAAGCACGATCAGAACGGTGATCGCTCCCGGAATAAACGCCATCGCGAAGATGTGGCGCATGGATAGCACACCCATCAGCGAAAACGCGATCGCCGGACCGATGATCGCTCCCAGCGTATCCATGGCGCCTTCGAAGCCGAATGCACGGCCGTGCGCGGCGGCCGGAACGCTCTCCGACAGCAAAGCATTGCGCACCGGACCGCGCGCCCCACGCCCCATCCAGGCCACCGCGCGGATCACCAGCATCTGCCACCAGGCCGTGACGAACGCGAACGTCCCCATCATGGCCGTCACCGCGTACCCGATGGCCAGAATCGGCTTGCGCCGTCCCACCCGGTCCGAGTACAGGGACATCCAGAGCTTCAGCAGACCCGATGCGGCGTCGGACACTCCTTCGATGATTCCCAGCGCGGCGGTGCTGGCGCCGAAGGTAGCCAGAAACACCGGCAGCATGGCGGTGGTCAGCTCGTGCCCCATGTCCGAAAAGAGGCTGAGCATGCCGATGGCAACAACGTTCCTCGTCAGCCAGCCTTTGTTGTCTGGTGCGGTCCGCATGAATCGACGCGTTCGGTCTCGTATCAGTGTAGCGGCCGGGGCTGAGCGGTTGACCCCGGCGCCTGGCCATTCAATAATCGGAGCAGGCGCCGGAGTTCGCCGTTCACGGTTTTCGAGCGCGCCCGAGCAAAACACTGGCCGGTGGACCGGCTGGAGCCGGTCGATTCCCGCCAGTACATCGTGCCCTTCCGCATCGCTTCGCGCGAAGAGGCGCCCGGCGATTTCGTCCAGGCCGGCCTCCCGGAGTTCCACCACGGCCTGTTTCTTCCACGAAGCGACCCCGCCTTCTTCGCACGCTCGCCTTATCCGCCGCGCGTTCTGTTGCTCACCGATTCCGCGCTGGTGATTGTGCCTCACCCGAGCCACCCGGCTGCGGCGGTTCAAATGGAGCTATCCGCCATCGGCTCGCTCGAAACGGGCAACATGCTGCTGCTCGGCTGGATCGAGATTGGCGGCGGCGGAGCCCGGAACAAAGTGGAATACAATACCCGTTGCCCGGAGCCGATCGACGACTTTCTGCGCGAGCTGCGGCGCTCGATTTTCCTGCCCACAGGGGAGGCGCCACCGCAGGCGGTTCACTTCGGCGATTCGTTCGACGACATCAAGTTCAGCCGCGCGGGCGACGGCGAACTCGACCAGGGAGACAACGTCGCGCTGACATTCCTGAGCCTTCCCAGGCGCCGGATGAAAAAGTACTGGCTGATTTCGAAGGAAGTCTGGCAGCCGGGCGATTTTCTCATCGGCACGGATCGGCGCTTCATCTGGATTACGGACCGCTACAACGGCCGATACGAGCGATACGGCCGGGTCATCCGTTCGCTGCGCCGCGGCGATATTCAAGCGGTGTCCTTCCGGCGCGAAGAGAACGGCGCTGTCCTCGGCATCCGCTGCGATGCCCACGAATGGACCATCGCCGTGGATGGCGAGCTCGAAACGGCGGCGGCGGAGTTCGCCGACGCCGCCAGCGCCATGCTTCAAGGGACCACTTAGTTCCCGCCGTCAGCCCATGGTTCTGATCAGCGAGTCAATGCGCACCAGTTCGATTTTGATCTTTCCACTCGCCGTCAGGTATTCCGGCTTCGCGGCGAGGCGGCACATTTCAACGATCCGGCCTCCATTCCCCGCCGCCGCTTCGAGAACCCGGCCGCGGAACTCGTGCAGGTTGGCCGCGGCAACGCCATAGTGGCGGGCCGCCGTTTCGAAGAGTTCCCCCGAGGCGGCATCATGCAGAGGTTTCAGTTGCAGTGTCTTCCCCGGGTCCCAGAAAAGGCGTCCCAGAGCTCCCAGCGCAAACGCATCGCGCGCGGAAACCACCATGGACATTCCCTGAATGAAATAGATCCGCTGGAAGAAACGAAGAACAGGGAAGCTGGCCGTGTCCACGCCATCCACCACCATGCGCGCGGGCTGCTTTTCGAGCGCTTTCCACAGAATTCCCCGCAGGTGCACGCTGGTCTGCCGGGAAGTCCATTGGGCCGGTTCACTGCCGCCCGGCACGCATTGCGAGACTGCGGTGTGCCCCGCGTCGATGAGCGCGCGCGCGACGCCTTGCAGAAGGAGATGGAGTTTCGCCGAGTAGCGAACGAACGCCGTGCTGGGCGCCGACCGGCAGCACTCCACTAGAAGACGGGTCTTGCCACAGCCCCCCGGTCCCAGCACCAGCAGCGATTCGCCGTTGCCCAGCGCGCTCTCAATCCGCTTTCGCTCGGGCCCCAGAGCGACGAGCGGCAGGGCAGGGAAGGTGGACTCCAACACCTCGATTCATTATTGGCTTCCGCAATCGCGCGGTCAACCAGGCGCTACCTGCGCGGACTTCTCGCCCGGCTCCGTTTTCTGAGTTCCGAGTACGAGTCCATCGCCCACTGGTTCGCCGCGCTCCTCACCAGAACCGTGGCCAGTTTCTGCTTCAGCTCGCGGTCGTCGCGAAACCGCACCGCCTTTTTAGGATCCTTTGCATACGTGTGGAATACCCGGTCGAGAGAATCCCCATCGCCGGGGAGTTCGACCCCGAAAAAGGCCCCAATTTCGCGCATTCGATCCGGGTTTAAGTCCAGGTAATCCAGAACCATGCACTTTTCATCGCCCGCATTCGCAATCGCCCCCAGGGCGGCTGAGCAGAGACCGCCCAGCACACGGGCGCAGAATTCCTCGTCGATCATCGCCTCCACCGGTCTGGGCAGGTCTGTCCATCCGAACAGTTCGCGAGCCAGCTCGGGACGGTCTTTGAAAGACGTCCAACCGCCCCCTTTCAAGTGCGTGACCATCACCTCCACGGGGTCCCGAATCACCACGAGGCAGGGCACATCCGGCCAGCGGGAGCGCACCCATTCGATGCCCATAATGTCCAGGCTCACGAACTTGATTACCAGCGGTTCCGCTTCCCCCGTACGATAGTGCGCGAACAAAGTGAACAAGGAGTTCAACAGCGTGGCCCGAGTCCGTTCCCATCGCTCGGCCAACCAGGGGCTCGTAACCGGGGCGCGGCTTCGCAGCAGGTTGCTAATGGGACGGGACTCCGAAACCACTACCGCCCGATCGGAGGTTTTCAGGGCATTCGCGATCAGCGTAGAGCCACAATGCGACAGGTGAAATATGAAACCGGCGGGACGAACGTCCGGCCGCCGGCCGCTCACCCGAAGCATGGTCTCAAGATCCGTATCGATTTCGCGTACCGGAGGAGCCGCCTTTCGGAGCTTGTCCACCGTGTGATCGAGGAAAGGTTCCGCCAGCGGCGCCGAGCCGAACTCCATCCAGCGCACCAGCGCTTCCTGAACCACCGCCGGTTGAAGATCGAAGCCGATATCCACTGGCAACCACCCCGTAGCGGATTTTGCAGGCATCGGTTCAGATCGCATGGGGTTCGCGCAATCCGATGATTCCATCCCTGCTCAGCGCGGACAGAAAGTCGCACAGCTCGTCGCGGTCAAACTCCCCCGTGAACGTCGCGTAAAAATCGGCGATCGGCACCGGCGCCCGGTCGGACAAGAAGTGGAGCAGCGGAGCCGCCTCCGCTGGAAAGCGCAAACGCTTGCCCATCGCCACCAGCAGGATGGTCTGGTTGTCGGCGCGCTTGATGCGGATTCTTCGCGGCGTCAGGATTGCGATCAGATGATCTTCTGGCGCGTTCGCGCTCCATGGAATTCCCGATGCATGCCCGGGCTGGGCGTCCCGGTTGGCAGCCCGGCGGTATCCCTCCAGCAAATGGGGCGATCGCAGAACTCGCCCGAGGACCTTGCGCAGACCGGTCACATAGTCCGCTTTTGTCGCGGGATCGGTAAAGCGCGGGATGTCCGCCTGAAAGGCCTGGTCTTGCTTGACATGTTCGACCACCCAATCCAGCAGATCGGCCCCGGTGGGGTTTTCGATCTCGAAGCTCACCCGCATTCCGCCGGGCCCGGCGCACAGCCACCATCCGCGCGGGACGTACAGCGCATCGCCTGGCCGGAGAAGACCCACCCACGCGGGAGCATTGCCGGACGGCGGTTCACCCGAGTCGCCATGAACCTGGCAATCGCTTTGTCCGCCAATTTGCAGGAGAATCGCATCGCGCTCGCGGCGGTGCAGCGGAACACTGGTCGAATCGCCCAGCAGGTTGATGCGAATTGGCGCCTCGAGCGCGCGTTCCAACTCCTGCGCCAGCGTGGCAACCGGCTCGGGGACATCGTCGATCCCGCCCAGCGCAACCAGCCCGGAGAATTTCCCGGGAGATCCCGCTATATTCAGGAAGCTCCGGCCAAAGTACTGGTCCAGGAATTCGGGAACGCCAACCGGGCTCAGAACGGTCTCTAAATCCAAACCGGCATCCTAGGCCTGCATCATGTCGCGCAGTTCCTGCGCGCTCACCGGACGTTCCTGGACGCGCGCCTGGGCCACGAAATGGTCGATCGTCCGGTCTTCCAGCTCGGCTCCTTGTGCGGCGCGAATCGCGTTTCTGCGGGCCATTTCGGCCACCACCCACCCCAAACGGAGACGGCGCTCCGCAATGGCGCGGAACTCGATGGAAGCGTGCGCCCTGACGTCGTCCGGGATCTCCGCCTGCGCCTGGGCTGCTTTCCAGATCCGGGCGAACTCGCGGTCAACCAGCAACGGCAACACCGAGAAACGATACGCCGCGTCCAGGCGATCGAGCACCTGGGCCTTCAGATAGCCGCGAAAATGTTCCGCGGCCCGCTCCGCTGCGATGCCCGCGGATCGAAGCGTGGCTTCATCCGCGCTCAAGCGCTCCAGAGCGATTTCCGCAAAATCGATGGCCGGAAGATCCGCCAGGCAGGTGGCGGTGACGTGCATTTCCACATCCCCGGATTCCGCGCCGCTTTTCAATTCCACCGCGGACGCGACGCTTCCTTTGGGCAGGGCGCGGTCCAGAGCTTCCGTGGCCAGGCGGTTCATGACATCGGTTCGGGCCTGTGCTCCGTAGCGTTGTTGCAGCACCGTTGCCGGGATGTTTCCCGGACGGAACCCAGGAAGGGTCACGCTTCGGGAAAGCCTCGCGAGTTTTTCTCGCACAGCTTCATCCACCAGCGCCGCTGGGATGTGAATCGAATAAACACGGGTGCTGCCATCCGCGGAGATCTTCTCCATCCGGGCGTTTTCCGCGGGTGCGGCGGCGGGTTCCGTGACGCGTTTTGGAGAGGGCGTGGAAGGGCCCCGCTCCAGCTTGTAGGCAACCGTAACGCGGAGCACCGGGCAGGCCCGGCTGGGCGCTCGACCGGCGTGCAGCGTGCCGGCGTTGAAAAACACAAAGCGATTGGGCCGCGGCCGGACAGCGCGGCGGATCTCGCCCGAGGGGTCGTAGAAGACGGTCTCGCCCTCCCAGCCGTCCTTCCATTCCGGATTCGGATAGTACAGCAGCGTGAAGGCGCCATCGTCCTGGTGGGGCCTTCCGCCCAGGCCGTAGGTGTGCCCGTTGGCGTACTGCCGCCGGACTCGCAAAGGCGTCCCCGCCAGCTCTTCGCAGCGCGGCCGCGCGCGCTGCCAAATGGCGTCAAATGCCGCATCCGATTCCAGATCCATCTTCCAGAATGCCGAACCGTCGCCGGTCTTCGAACCGTGGCCGAAATACCAGCCGGCCCCCGCGCAGCGTGCCCAGGCGGCGGCGTGGAGGTCGGCCGGCACCAGATCGTCCAGGATTTCCAGCAACGGCGCGGGAGGGCGAACTTCAGGCTCAGGATTCGGCTGCATAACGCAACAGATTATTGTAGCTTTTGCTCAGCAGCAGCAAAAGCTCCGGGCTGCGCGCCGCGTCGGGGTGCGCCATGGCCCGATGCAGATCGTAAAGAATCGCGCGCATCCGCTCGTCGCGGATGACGCTTTGCACCCAGGTGACGGCCGCGAAACGAGCCCCGCTCGTCACCGGTGCAACATGGTGCACCGAGGACGACGGGTAGACGATGGCTTCGCCGGCATCCAGCTTGATTTGCTGTTCGCCGACGGCCATCTCGATCACCAGTTCGCCGCCTTCGTAGCTATCCGGCGGACTGAGGAACAAGGTGACCGAAAGATCGGAGCGGACGCCACTCGCGCCGCCCATCAAAGCGTTATCGACGTGCGAGCCATATTCCATGCCGGGATCGTAACGGCTGAAGATCGGCGCCGCCATTCGCCTGGGCATGGCAAAGGACTGGAATTCCGCGCTGCGCGCAAAAGCGGCAAACACCAGTTTGTCCATCTCGCTGACCTGGGGTCCCGTGCGCTGGAGCTGGAGATTGTGTTTCACATCCCGGGCGTACCCGGAGGCGGTCAACTTCCCATCGGCAAACGCGCGCTGCTCCAGTTCAGACACAACTCGAGAGGCCTCGTGCCCTGGGAGGAGGCGGATGGCCTGCCAATTCATGTGGTCTGGACGTGCCGGCTATTGGCGACGCTTGCGGCGCCAGGCGAGAGCGCCGGCCAGAGCCAATCCCGCCGTCGCAAGGGTTCCCGGCTCGGGTATAGCGCTCTGGCTCAACGTAACCTGGTAATAGGAGCCGCCCTCAACAGCCTGCTGTGATCGCAACTGTTGCGATCGCAGCTCGCCCACGATGGGCTGTGACCCTCCTTCCCCTGCTTCCGCCGTCATTTCGACGTCCAGGCGCCCGTCGCTGGGGACGATGCCCATGAGCGCGTTCGCGCCCGAGACCCCCGCACCCTCCATACTGTAGGCGGTGAACAGTGGCGTTTGCGAGGAGGTAAAAAGGCTGATGCTCAAACCGGATTCGCCGTTTCCCGTGGTTGGCCGTGGGCCCAGCGGGTCGTACACGGCGGTGAGCGTGTACGTGTCTCCGGGGGTGAGGCCCTGGAACTCAAACCAATCCGGGCTGTCGAACCCCGCCTCGGATGGCTGCTCACCAGCGAAGCCATTCACGATGGTGGTCCCCACTGGCAGCAAATAGCCCGGCGATGAATTCGGGAACGCGCCAATTGGTTCGGTGACGGTTCCCGCCACCGCGCCGGTTCCGCATGCCACGGTCAGACACGTGGTGGCAAGCAAACCCCGGGCAAGATTCTCCAGCGGTCCGGGCAAATCGGGGTACTTCCGGCTATCTGCCATGGTCCTCCTCAGGACTGCGCATTGATCGAGGGTATCATGCAACCCAGGCTCAGGCAAGGAGTTTCGCGTCAGTGGGATATTCGCAAAGCCGGCTATTGGCGACGTTTCCGGCTCCACGCCAGAGCGCCCGCCAAAGCTAAACCTGCACCCGCAAGGGTTCCCGGCTCGGGTACGCTGCTGGGCGCATTCTGGGTCAGCGTAACCTGAAAATAGGACCCGGCGTTTTCGTTATGGGACGCAATGTCTATGTCCAGCTTTCCGTCGCCAGGTACGGTGCCCATGAGCGCGTTCGCGCCCGAGACGCCCGCACCCTCCATACTCTTGTTTGAGAACAATGCCGATTGCGAGGAGGTAAAAACGCTGACCGTTAAGCCGGACTCGCCGTTGCCCGAGGTTCTGAAGGGTCCCAGCGGATCGTACACAGCGGTGAGCGTGTACGTGTCCCCGGCCGTCAGACCCTGAAACTCAAACCAATCCGGGCTGGCGTACCCCGACTCGCCTGGCTCGTAGCCGGCAAAGCCATTGACGATGGTGGTCCCCACCGGCAGCAGCAGGCCGGGCTCCGTATTCGGGAAGTCCCCTATCGGCTCTGTGACCGTTCCCGCCACCGCGCCTGCGCCACAGGCCACCGTCAGACACGTGGTTGCAAGCAAACCGCGCGCGATATTCTCAAGCGAGCGGGGCAGCTCGGGATTCTTCTGGCTATCCAACATGTCCTCCTCGGGACTACACACTCGGCAGAGAATATCATGTAACCCACGTTCAGGCAAGGACTTTTGCGTCAGTGGGATATTCAAAATACTCCAGCTCCCAGCGATATAACTCGCGTACCAGGTCTGCCGAGGGCCGGTCGTAGTACCGGACGAAAGCTTCATCCCGAAGGCGGGTACCCGATTTGTAGCGGCCCAGCCGGCGCGGGTCCCAGGGCAGCCCCAGATGCCTGCAAACGCCTTCGAGCCCGGCGTGCAGATCCTCAAAGCGGACAAAACCGTTCATCACCGGCTGCCCGCCGATGGTGAAGACATCCCGGTCCATGGGGTGCTCTGCCGTTCGCAGCCAATCCTGAAAATGGCGGCGAACCATCTCGAAGTCGGCGTGCTGAAGCTCGCTGCGCGTCCCGTCCGGCAAATTGTGCCAGAACGACGAGACCATTTTGTCGAAGGGATGACGGACGACACACAATTTGTAGTACTGGCTCCACAGTTCCCCTCCAATCAGGTCCCGGACGCGGCCGGCGGGCATGTGGTTATACCAGGTCCTGCCCGGAACGAACTCCTGCCCGCGGGCGCCGATGATGCCCCATCTCGAAACCTCCGCTTCGCGTTCGTGCCGCTCCTCAAATTCCCGATCGGGATCGGCACAATACCGTTCGAAATACAGTTCCACGGAGGTTCCCGCGGTCTTGAAAGTCTTCATGTAAATGAATCGATGCAAATGGCTGATCAACATCGCGATAAGCAGCTCCGGGTCAGATGCTCAGAACTGGAAATGGTGAGTCCCGCACCATGGCGTAAGTCAGATCCCGTATGCGGCCATGAGCGCCCGATTGAGGGCTTCTTCCGATCATCAGCACGTCGGCGTCAAATCGCCGGACAGCCTCCAGCAGCGCCTCCTTGATGGGGCCGGCAACAATCCGAACCGGCGCCTGTGACCCAATTCTTCGCTGCAGATCGACAATCCGCTGGCGTACCTGTTGCGTTTCCTCGGATTGAATCCGTTCCTCGAGGTCCAGTTGAACGGGCAGACCTGGATCGGTGGTCTGGATGGCATGAATAATGTGGAGGTTACTGTGGGCTTCCAACGCCGCCTGATGGGCGTAGCGGAGCACTCTTTCCGAGTCCTCGCCCAGGCCGATGGTACATAGCCATTCGCGGTGCTCGAGCGGCCGCGGAGCGATCGTCTGAGCGTGTCTGCTGGTCAGGACCGGGCAGTCCGCGTCATTGAGCACCTTGGCCGTTGTGGAACCAAGCAGCATCCGCCGGAAATTCCCGGCATGCGTGGGCATGATGATGAGATCGAACCCACTCTTCGCGACCTCGGCGATCTGTGTTGCCGCGTCTCCGGCAAACAGCATTCTGGGGTGTTCAGAGAGGGGAAACTCAGCCTGCAGGAAGGAATTGAGCCGGTCGCAACCGACTTTTTGATGATCGTCCGCGATCTCCAGGGGCGGCCTCAGATAAAGCTCGAAGCCGTTGTAGCTGGCGGGGTCGAACACATGGATCAGCGACACCCGGGCGCCCATCAGGGTCGCGGCCCTCTTTACGTAAGAAGCCATGGCCATGCAGGAGGGCGAGAAGTCCACCGGGAAGAGGATGTTTGTGATCAGCCCCATCGACCGAGCTCGCATGCAGATGTGGTGGAGGCGGCGGGAGTCGAACCCGCGTCCGAAAAAGCCCGCCGTGAAAAGACTACGTGCGTGTCCGATTCGTGGTTGTCGGCTGCCACTAAAGAACCGGCGAAGTAAGTGGCAGCTTAGCCCGATTGTCGTCAGCCTGCTGCTCCGAGCAGAAGCCCTCGGCCCAAGCCTGTGAAATGACGCTCATAGATGGAGTACAGGCCCCCCACCCGGAGCGGCTACCTAATTAATTAGGCGGCGTAAGCAAACTGCTGATTATTGGCAGTTGTTGGTTTCCGATCGTTTTACGGGAGCTCGGAACCCGGCACGCCTTCCCACAACGATTCAATTCCGTCGAAACCGTTGCGCCCCCTCAACCAATTCGATGATAGCACCACGCGGTCCGATGCAGGCCGCGAAAGAGCGGGAGTAGAATGCGAACGACGAGCTTCTCATGAGAAATACAATCGCTTTTCTGCTGGTGGCGGCCACCGTCGCGCGGGCCGATCCCCCGGCTGTCATTCCACTGCCCAATCCCGATACAAAAGGGGGCATGACGCTGATGCAGGCCCTGAGCGAGCGCCGCAGCGGGCGGGAATTCAGCGCCCGCAAACTGTCCATGGAGACACTGGCCAGCCTGCTGTGGGCCGCCGATGGCGTCAACCGCCCGGACGGAAAACGAACCGCCCCCTCCGCCAACAACCGCCAGACCATCGACATCTACGCTGTAACCGCCGAGGGCGCGTACTTCTACAATGCACGGGAGCGCCGTCTGGAACTGGTGGCCGCGGGCGATCTGCGCGCGGCGGCGGGCCTGCAGGCATTCGTGGCGCAGGCCCCGCTCAACCTGGTATACGTGTCGGATTTTGCGCGGATGCCCGGCACCACGGACTCGGACAGGATGTTCCTGGCAGGCGCCGAGACAGGCTTCATCGGACAGAACGTCTACTTGTACTGCGCCTCCGCGGGGCTCTCCACGGTGATTCGCGCCATGGTGGACCGGGACACCCTGGCGAAACTGCTGAAGCTGCGGCCCGATCAGAAAATCACGCTCTCGCAGACCGTGGGTTATCCGAAGCCCTGAAGCTCCGCCGCCACGCGCTCCATTACCTCGCCCCACTCCCCCGGACGCTGCTGGCGGAAAATCCTCATGGAGGGATACCAGGGCGTGTCCTCGCGGTGGAGCATCCAGCGCCAGTCGGAAGCATACGCCGCCAGCAGCCACACCGTTTTGCCCAGCGAGCCGGCCAGATGCGCCACCGCCGTATCCACGGTAATTACCAGGTCGAGAGCGGAAATGGCCGCCGCAGTCTCGCCGAAATCCACCAGGTCCTCCGCCAGATTTGCCAGGCCATCGGGAATGTCCCCCGCGGCGGGTCCAACCTGCAAGCTCCACCACTCGATCCCCGCGAGCCGTGTGAGCGGAACAAGGAAATGAGCGGGCAGCGAGCGGGCCCCGTCGTTGTAATTGTTCGGATTCCCCGCCCACGCCACGCCGGCGCGCGTGCGCCCGGTCCGCAGGCGCGTTGCCCATTTGGCTTGCATCGCGGCGGGAATGAAAAAGCGAGCCGGAGCGGGAATCGAATCCAGCTCCGTGCCAAATCGCTGCGCGAGGCTCAACAGGGGGCAGTGCACATCGAACTGCGAGCCCGCGGAAAACGCGTTGACGATGCGATACTCGCCCTCCATCCAACCCAGCAGGCGCTCCAGGTGAGGAAGGACCTCGATGGTCGCCTCGCCGCCGGCATTCCGCACCAGCGGCGCATAGCGAACGAATTGAATCGCATCCCCCGCGCCCTGCTCACCATGAATCAGAATGCGGAGTCCGGCGAGCGGCTCCCCGCGCCACAAAGGCTGCGGGAATTCGCGCCTCTGCGCCGCAAACTGCCGGACCTGCCACCGCCACTCGTACTCCTCGAACCCCTCCCGCAGCCGGCCCGCGCGCAACAGCGTCAGGGCCAGGTTGTAGTGCGCGGCGGGATCGTTCGGCCGGGCCGCACAGGCCTGCCGCAGGTACTGTTCGGCGCGAACCAGGTCGCCGTTATCGCGGCAAACCATGCCCAGGTTAGCCAGCACCCCCGGGTGGTCCGGCAGCCGCGCTTCCAGAGCAAGCAGACAATCGAGCGCCTCGCCATACCGGCCCTGGCCGTGCCGCACGATGGCCAGATCCAGCAGGGTTTTCGCTTCGGCGGAAATCTTCATGCTCGGGGAGACGAATCTTCATCGTAGCCCCCGCGCCGCGCAGTAAGCTGAAGGGTGATGCGAAAGACGAAGCTGTTCATCGCGGGGCTGGCCATCGCGGCGGCAGTCGCACTGGCCCAGACGAACAATCTGGGCATCTTCACGGACGAAGGCGGCGTCGGACCGACGCCGCCCGGGTGCAAAGCGCACTTCGATCCGGCCACCGGCGAATACCGCATCACCGGGGGCGGCGCCAACATCTGGAGTACCACCGATGCGTTCTACTTCGTCTGGAAGAAGGTCTCCGGCGACCTGACTCTCACGGCCGACGTGCAGTTCACCGGCACGAGCGCCGCGCAGCATCGCAAGGCGGTGCTGATGATCCGGCAAAGCCTCGATCCCGCGTCGGCCTACGCTGATGCGGTGTCCCACGGGAATGGACTCACGTCGCTGCAGTTTCGCGGCACAACCGGAGAGCCCACCTACCAGGTGTTCACCCAGGTGGACGAACCGGCGCGCGTGCGCATCGTCAGGCAAGGGAGTCGCTACACCATGTACTCCGGCAAGCCGGGCGAGGAACTGAAAGCGTCCGGCCCGGTTGAGTACATCACGTTGCATGACCCCGTGTATGTCGGCCTGGGCGTCTGTTCGCACGTGGCCACCACGCTCGAAACGGCGGTGTTCTCCAACGTGAAGCTCGAGCAGGCAGAGCCGGCGAAATAGCCCCGCTCAGCCGGCCGCCGTGGCCCAGTTGTGGCGTTCCACAATCATCTTCGGCTCGTAGTGTGACCCATTGTCGAGGCGCTTGCGCTCGCGCTTCGCGGCCCACAGCATCAGTGGACCGACAATGGCCGAGGCGAGACGCGCATCCAGACCCGATTCCCGAAGAATATCCGTGCGCAGCTCGCGGATGCGCCGGCTCACCGCTTCATTCGACTCGCGCAGCCGTCGTTCCATGGCCCACAGCAGGCCCGTGTAGGCGTGGCGCAGTGTGGAAAGCTCGCGCGCGAAGCGTTCCCGCACGCGCAGGTCGGGATAACTGCGATACCGTTTCCAGCCCTCGAAGGTAGTGCGGCAAATGCGAAACAGGCTTGGCCCGTTCACTTCGAAGTCGCGCCAGAAGGCCAGGTCGAGATACTTCTTCGAAGCCTCCCGCGAGATGGCCGCGTGCTCGAAGTTGAAACGGTCCTGACCGTGAATATCGGCCAGATTCACGTCCAGCAGGCGTCCCTCGGACTCAATCTGCTGGTAGAGCGGCGTTCCCGGCACGGGCGTGTACAGCATGAACTGATGAAAATCGGTGTCGTGGGAAATCGCGTAGTCGATCTCCTGGCGGATGTTCTCGGGCGTGTGATGCTCGAGGCCGATGATGGTGGAACCGAGCAGCTTGATGCCGTGCTCGCGCAACTGGTGGCTGAGCGAAACCGTGTCGGCGCCCTGCAGCTTGGCGTAATCCGACTGCGGCGATTCCAGCCCCAGCCACAGCCAGGAAACTCCCAGTTGCACCAGCTCGTCCATGGTGTACTTGCGGATCGCGTTGGCCGAGGAGAAGATGTACAGCTCCCAGCTCTTCCCACCCTCGCGCATGAGATCGAGCAGCCGCAACGCGCGCTTGCGCTGCAGCAGGAAGTTCTCGTCCATGACGAAAAACGAATGCACCTTCAGCCGTTCCTCCAGGCCGCACATGATGCCGTACAACTCGTCGCCGGTTTCGTAGAAGTTATGGAACTTTCCCTTGCCGCCGAAGAAAGACGACGTGGTGCAGAAGTTACAGCCCATGGGACAGCCTACCGAAGGGATGAGCGTCGCGGCCGCGTTGGTAAACCGCTGCGGAATGTGCATGCCCATGATGCGTTGCCCGAAGCCGGAGACGATGTCCGGGTGCTTCACGGGCTGGTCCGGGTCCTGGCCGAGGTAACGGCGCATCCAGGAAATGCCTTCGCCCTTCACAATGTGGTCGGCGTCGATTATGCTCTCGATGTCGGGGGTGGCGGCGACGTGTCCGCCCACCACGATGACCGAATCCGGCGAGAGCTCCCGCACCATGCGGCACATCTCGCGCACCTTGCCAATGTTGACGATAATGCCCGAAATGCCTACCACGTCGTAGTGGCGCGACGTGAGTTCCACGGCGAACTGCTCGCGCGTCGGAAAATCCAGCAGCGTCGACGGGTTGGAGAGGTTCTCCTGGATCATCATGAGCCCCCAGGTGCGGTGGAACATGCGAATGGAGAACTCGCCCTGCATGCGCGTGACCTGATTGTGATACAGCTCCATGGGATTGATGGAGCGGCTGCCGAACTCGTCGTCCTGGGCATAGGGGCCGAACACGCTGCTGAACAGCACGCGAGCGTTCGGGCCATTGGGATGAGACTGCATCAGTACTCCGAAGCCCCAAACTAGCATCTGGACGGAGGGCCGGATGTCACAATTCGGTAATAATTCTTGTATGGCGAGAATGTGGAAGCGAGCTGGGCCTATTCGCCACCCTCAAGTTGCGTCAGACGGCGCTCGGCGATGCGGGCGAGGGCGCGGATGTTTTCCCCGTCCTGCTGGGAGGTGATCTCGAGGTCCTGAATATCACGGTGGAGCAGCTCAAGGTTCATAGTCAGGGCTTCGTGGCGCTCCACCAGCTTCTCCAGCCGTTCGTCAATGGTCACGGTTTTAGTGTAGCGCGGCTCGGGCCGTTGAGGTCGAGCAGGCCTTCGGGCGGGTCGATGACGATGCGTTTGCCCGCGATATCGATCTCACGGCAGATGGACCGGGCGAAGGGGATCAGAATCGGCGAGCCGGCCAGCTCCAGCAATGGCGCCCCGCCGCCCGACTCCTGCCAGCCGGAAACGGTGCCGACGCTGTGCCCGCTGGCGCGGTGGAACACCTTGCACCCCACCAGATCGGACAGATAGAACTCGCCCTCGGGAAGTGGGGCGCGCTCCAAAACGGGGACGTTCACCGCTGTCCCCGAGATTGCCTCGGCCTGCGATCTGGTATCGATTCCCCGAAACTTCAGGATGAGCCGGTCGCCGTGCCACCAGACCCGCTCGACGTCCAGTTCGACGCCGTTCACCAGCACTCTTCGGAGCTGGTCGAACCGCTCGCGGCGATCGTTGAGCGGAATGGCCACCAGTTCGCCCTTGATGCCGCGCGCGCGGACCAGATGGGCTACCGCAACCAGTTCGGTATTCACTCCAGGATTTCGAGCTGAAAACGCCGGTTGAGCTTCATGCCGGCCGCCCCCAGCAGCGTGCGGATGGAGCGGGCCGTGCGCCCCTGCTTGCCGATCACCTTGCCGAGGTCGCTTGGCGCAACGCGCAGTTCCAGCACGGTCACCTGCTCGCCCTGGACCTCTTCCACGTGGACTTCGTCGGGAAGGTCCACCAGCGCGCGCGCAATGTCTGCCACCAGCTGCTTCATGAAATAGATGGACGCTTCAGCCCGCCACCGGTTCCGGAATCGCTTCGGTCACCGGGGCCGGGTTGTTCTTCAGCAACCGGCTGACGGTGTCCGACGGCTGCGCGCCGTTCTTGAGCCACTGTTGGATGCGCTCGTGGTCCAGTTTCACGGTTGCCGGCGAGGTCACCGGGTTATAGTAGCCCACCACTTCGACCGAGCGGCTGTCGCGCGCCCGTTCCTTGTCAATCACTACCACGCGGTAGGACGGCTTCTTCTTGCCGCCGGTGCGCGTCAGACGAATCATCAGCATTGAACTTCTCGAATCTCCTAATCTTTATGAAACCACACAGGATGGCCCGGCCACCAGCGCCTACTGCGGAAATCCCGGGAATCCGGGCGGTAACTTCATCTTTCCCAGCCGTTTACCGAGGAACGACCCGCCCGAAATGCTCTTCATCATCTTGCGCGCCTGGGCGTATTGTTTCAGCAGCGTGTTCACTTCCTGTACAGATGTCCCGCTGCCTTTGGCGATACGCCGCCGCCGCGCGCCGTTGATGATCATGTGATTGTCGCGCTCGTGGGGGGTCATGGAGTCGATGATGGCCACGATGTGGGTGATTTCCTTTTCGTCCACCTTGACGTCCTTGAGGCCCTTCAGCGGGCCCATCTGCGGCATCATGCCCAGCAGCCCCTGCAGCGGGCCCAGCTTGCGGATCTGCTTGATCTGGTCGCGGAAGTCTTCCAGCGTGAACTCGTTGTCGATGAGCTTACGCTGCATCTCCTCGGCCTTTTTCTGGTCGATGGATTCTTCCACCTTCTCGATGAACGAGAGCATGTCGCCCA
>CAYVPZ010000015.1:0-18810 GCA_964453955.1 uncultured Solibacteraceae bacterium
GTGGGCGGCGTAGGCGCTGGCGACCATGGTCTTGGTGGGGATGCAGCCGGTGTTGACGCAGGTGCCGCCGAACAGTTTGCGCTCGATGATGGCCACTTTCATGCCCGCGGCCGACATTCGCCGCGCCAGAGGGGGGCCAGCCTGGCCGGTGCCGATTACGATGGCGTCGTAGCTGGTGGTCATCTGGGTCCTCCTTCCGCCTGAGTTCCATGATACTCACGGGCACTGCCGGTCCGCGGCATTGATTCTCGCTCGTGCCCGATGCTACACTCCCAAAGTTCCCGTCGCGAGGAAAACACATGAAACCCTGGCAGTTCGTTCCGTATACATTGGCCGCGGCCGGCGTGCTGCTTTGGTCGCAGTCTTCACCACCCGTGGCACCCGTCACGCCGGTCACGGACGACTACTTTGGAACCAGGGTGGTGGATCCCTACCGGTATATGGAGAATCTCAAGGACCCGGCGGTGGAAGCGTGGTTCAAGGAGCAGAACAATTACACGCGGGCGGCGCTGGAGCGCATACCGGTCCGGCAGGAACTTCTGGCGCGGATCAAGGCTCTGGACGAGTCGGCTTCGGCCAGGGTATCCGATGTGCGGCGCCTGCCGGGCGGGCGCTACTTTTATCAGAAGCGGCTGGCCTCGGAAGACGTATCGAGGCTGTACACGCGCCTGGGCCTGGACGGGCCCGAGACGCTGCTGGCGGATCCCACGAAGCTGGCCGCTCCCGAGGGCGCGCACTATTCCATCAGCTACTATTCGCCTTCGTTCGACGGGCGATTCGTGGCGTACGGCGCTTCGCTGAGCGGATCGGAGAACGCGGTTCTTCACGTTGTGGAGACGGCCACGGGGCGGGAGACCGGCGACACCATCGACCGCGCGCGATTTGGCGCGCCAAGCTGGATGCCCGACGGGCGTTCCTTTATCTATAACCGCCTGCAAAAGACCGGGCCGAACTCGGCGCCCACGGACCAATACCTGAAAAGCCGAGACTACCTGCACGTGGTGGGCACGGATGCGGAAACCGACCGCGCGATCGTCGGATTCGACCTTTCGCCGAGGGTTCGGCTGACGGAGACCGATATTCCCTTTGCCGGCACCGTACCCGGGTCGGATTACGTGCTCGGGGTGATTGCCCACGGTGTCCAGAACGAGACCACCCTGTATGCCGCGCGGCTGGACACCCTGGATCAGCCCGATATACCGTGGCGGAAGATCTGCGACGTGGAGGACGACGTCACCGGATTCGATGTGCGCGGCGACGATATATATCTGGTGACGCACAAGGGCGCCGCGCGGTTCAAGGTGACCCACACCAGTCTGGCGAACCCCGACGTGGCGCACGCCGAAACCATTCTGCCGCCCGGCGAAGCGGTGGTGCGCAACGTTTCCGTTGCACAGGACGCGCTGTACGTGCAGGAACTGGATGGCGGGATCGGACGCCTGGTGCGCATTCCCTACGGCGGCAAGCCGGAAACGGCGCCGCTGCCCTTCGAGGGGGACGTTTCCGTGGCCGCGTCGGACCCGCGGCTGCCCGGCGTGTTGCTGGACATGACTTCCTGGACGAAAGCGGAAAAGATCTACGGCTATGATCCAGACACGAAGGAAACCACGGACACCCACCTGCAGCCGGCGGGGCCTTTCGACGATCCCGGCGATGTTGAAGCCGTGGAGGTGAAAGCCCCCAGCTACGATGGCACGCTGGTGCCGCTTTCGATCATCCACAGGCGCGGCTTGAAGATGGACGGGTCGAACCCCACGCTGTTGATCGGTTATGGCGCCTACGGCATCTCGCAGGACCCATATTTCGATCCCACGCTTCTGGCGTGGTTCGAGCGCGGCGGTGTCCTTGCCGTGGCCCATGTGCGGGGCGGCGGCGAATACGGCGAGGACTGGCACCTGGCCGGCAAGAAGCTCACCAAGCCGAATACCTGGCGCGATTTCATCGCCTGCGGGGAGTACCTGATTGCGCAGAAGTACACTTCCTCCGCCCAATTGGGCATCAGCGGCGGGAGCGCGGGCGGAATCACTATTGGCCGCAGCATCACGGAACGGCCGGATTTGTTCGCGGCGGCGATTGACGGGGTGCCCATGTCGGACGTGGTGCGGAGCGAGTTCACGCCCAATGGGCCACCCAACATTCCGGAGTTTGGCAGCCTCAAGACGCAGGAAGGTTTTGAGGACTTGTACGCCATGAGCGCGTACCATCATGTTCGCGACGGCGCGCGGTATCCGGCGGTGATGCTGACGACGGGCTACAACGATCCGCGCGTGATCTCCTGGCAGCCTGGAAAACTCACCGCGCGGCTGCAGGCGGCGAGCACCAGCGGCAAGCCCATTCTGCTGCGGGTGGATTACGACGCGGGACACGGCTTCGGTTCCACGAAAACTCAGCACGACGCGCAATTTGCCGATGAACTGAGCTTCCTGCTGTGGCAGTTCGGCGTGCCCGGGTTTCAGCCGCGGGGGAAATGACGTCGCGCGGGGGCAGGCGAAAACGCCTGCTCCACGACGCCCTGGGCAGCCTGTGGTACTTTGAACAACGACATGGAAGCGGCTGCCGGCGACACACCGCAGTTACCGTTCAAAATCGGCAAATATGAGTGCCGGAAAGACCTCGGCGGGAACATGGCGCAGGTGTATCTGGCGTGGGATCCGGTGGCGGCGCGGCCGGTGGTGGTGAAGATCCTTCGCCTCATCGACGCCCAGCAGGATTCGGTGCGCCGGCGCTTCATCCTGGAAGCGCAACTGGCCTGCCGCTGCGCCCATCCCAACGTGATCACCACATACGACGTGGGCGAGCACGAGGGGCGGCCGTACATCGTCATGGAATTCCTGGGCGGCGAATCTCTGCGCGCCATCATGAACCGCGGCGGATTGCGCGCGCAGGGGCCGGCGCTCACGGTGGCGTTGCAGGTGGCGCGGGCGCTGGCCTACCTGCATCAGCGCGGCATCATTCATCGCGACGTCAAACCGGCGAACGTGCACGTGGATGGAGAATGGCATGCGAAGCTGCTGGACTTCGGCGTGGCGCGCCGGGACGACTCGGACCTGACGCAGGCGGGCCAGATTGTCGGCACGCTGGCCTACATGAGCCCCGAACAAGTGCAGGGCGAGAAGCCCGGCGCGGCGCTGGACGTGTACAGTTTCGGCGTGCTGCTTTTCGAGATGCTGACCATGCGGTTCCCCTACGGCGCGGACACAAATCAGGAGATTGCCGCGGCCATTCTGTACAAGCCGCCGGATCTGGGGCCGCTGCGGGAATGCCGGGTTGCCGAGCCGGTGATCGCGTTGATCGAGCGTTGCCTGGCGAAGAAAAAGGAAGAGAGATTCGCGGATTTTCAGCCGATTATCGACACTCTGAAGGCGTTCGCGCCGCCGGATGGGGCGGCGGGGGAGACCATCGCGCTGGCGACGCACATGCGGGAGTTTCCGACCGTGGACCTTCCCCGCGCCGCGCCCAGGCCTTCGGCGGTTGGCTGGAAACTGGCCGGGGCCAGCGTCGTCGTTGCGCTGGCGTTGGTGGGCGCGGCCGTCTGGTGGCTGGCGCAACATCGGCGGCTGCCGGCGGAAATCCACACGGCCAGCGGCGACATGGTGCTGGTGGAGGGCGGCGAGGCGAAGCTGGGCGAATCGGGCAACGTGGTGCGCGAAGTGCCGGCGTTTTATATCGACCGAACGGAGGTCTCGAACGGCGCATGGGTGCGCTTCTGCCGGCAGTCGCACCGGGGGGAACCGGCGGCGGCCGAAGCCGGCCTTCCCGTGGTAAACGTGACGCTGGACGAGGCCAGGGCTTTCGCGGCGTGGGCGCACAAGCGGTTGCCCAGTGCGGCCGAGTGGGAAAAGGCGGCGCGCGGAGCGAACGGGCAACCGTTCCCGTGGGGCAACCGCTTCCAGCCCGAGGCCGCGAACCTGCTGGCGTCCGCGGGGCAGCGAGGGCATCTGGACGACGTGGATTCGCGCAGCGGCTTCGCCAGCCCGTACGGCGCGCTCAATATGATGGGCAACGTGTGGGAGTGGGTGGAGACGGCGGCTCCGGCGCCGCCCGAGGCCGAGCTTGCCGGCTACACCAGTCAGTATTTCCGGGAGTTGCATCCGCCGTTGTCGCGCAATGAGCCGTGGAACCAGATCCGCGGCGGCAGCTATGCCGACCAGCCCGGGAACGATCCGGCAACGTTCGTATGGGACTATGTGGCGTTTCCGGCGCGCGGGCGGCAGGACGATGTGGGCTTCCGTTGCGCGGTGGATGCGGACAAAGCGGCTTCCATTCCACGCAACTGACGGGAACCAGTCCACAGTTCTTCTTGCGGAACCAGATTGATTGCGTATATCATCATTTGACTGACTGCGGCGGGCTGGTTTCCCACGGAGGATGGAAATGCGGACGGCTCTGGTTTTTACCCTAAGTGTTTTCACCTGTGTGGGCGGCAGCGCCGAGACGGCGGCCGTGCAATCCCCGGTTCTGGGGTTCGTCGCCAGCGCCCCCGCCGCGGGGAGACATGGGCAGCAGACGCCGGGCCTCACGCTTTCCAGTTCCGCGACCGAAGTGAGGGCCATTCTGGGCGTTCCGGGCGCGGCGATGGTGGGCACTCCGGTGCCCCTCCCGCGAGGGATCGCGAGCGTGTATTTCGCTCCCGGCGAGAACTATGCGCTGGTGGAACAGTTGGAGGGTACGATGGCCCTGGTGGAATTCAGCGGGGCGCAGGCCGGCCCGCTGCTGGCCGTTCCCGGCGCGATCTCCCGGCCGGATATCGTTGCTTTCAACCCGAGCGCTTCGGCGGCGGCGATATTTTCGGCCGGGGAAGGGCGCGTGCTGATAATAACGGGCCTGCCGGGCTCGCCCCAGGTTTCCGCCGACATCAGCGTTGCCGGCCTGCCGGGCATCCAGATGCTGGCGCTGGCCGATGACGGCGCCACCCTGCTGGCGGGGACCAGCGACGGCCGCGTGCTGGTTCTTCGGGCCAGCGGCTCCCCCGAACTGGCATATAGCGCGGGCGCGCTGGGCGGCATCGCATTCGCACCCGCGTCCACCAATGCGCTGGTGTTCGATGGAGACGGGAGCAAGGCCCTGCTGTTGCAAAACGTAGCCAGTGCGCCGGCCGTTCGGCTGCTGGCGGAAGGCCTCCCTGGATTGTCCGGCGCGGCGGTTCTGCAATTCGATGGCGGCGCCGCGGTGGTGGGGGCGATGAACGCCAAAGGGCTGTCGCGGATCGATCTCGAAACGCTGCACGTGGACAACATGACGCTGCCGGCGGGGCTCACCATGCTGCAGCCCTTGCGCGCGCCGCACCGGTTTCTGTTGTCGGCTCAGCCGGGTCAGCCGGCGTGGATTCTGGACACAAGCGGAGCGGCCGGCGCGGTGTACTTCGTCCCGCGTCCGTCGTCGGCGGTGATGGCGCGGTAGCCGGAGGAGAGCGATGAGTGGAACAAGGGCATCAAGTCTTGTGGCGGCCGTTGGCGTCGCGCTGCTGGCTCCGGTGCTGGCCGCAGCGCAGAATACCACCATCACGCTGACCTTCGAGGGGCTGCAGAACAACGAAGAGATTCTCAGTTACTACGACGGCGGCCTGGGCGGCAACGGCAGCGGGCCGGGACCCAGCTACGGAATCGCGTTCGGGTCGGGCGCGCTGGCCATTATCAGCAACGAGGACGGCGGCACCGGCAACTTCGACATGAATCCGAGCGGCGACACGGTGGCCTACTTCCTGACTGGCGGCGGGTTGGTGATGAACGTTCCGGGGGGGTTCACCACCGGCCTTTCTTTCTACTACGCGGCGGCGTCAGCGGCGGGGAGCGTGACCGTGTACGACGGTCTGAACGGCACGGGCAACGTTCTGGCCACGGTGACGCTGCCGGTGACGGGTTCGTTCTGCAGCGGGTCCGACGAGACGTACAGTTGCTGGAATGCAGCCGGCGTTACCTTCAGTGGCACGGCGAAGTCGGTGAATTTCGCCGGCTCGGCCAACTACATCGGGTTCGACAACATCACGCTGGGCGCCGCGAAACCCAATTCCGGAGTGATTATCACCACCCCGTCGCTGACCGGTGGCACCGTGGGGGTCGCCTACAGCCAGACCCTGACGGCTACCGGTGGGACACCACCGTACGAATGGACCGTCAAGGGATTGCCGCAGGGGCTCGGCATTGAATCGCAGACGGGCGTAATCAGCGGGGTGCCAACGGTGGCCGGCAACTTTGCCGTGACGGTGACGGCGACGGCGACCCCGAACGCCGCCACGGCACCGGCGGAATCGGGTTCTAACAGTTACAGCCTGGTGATTTCCCCGCCGCCCAACCCAGTGCTGACAACGCTGGCGCCCTCGTCGGCAGCGGCCGGATCGGGCGGCCTGACCATGCAGGTGAACGGCGCGGGCTTTAGCAGCGCGTCGGAGGTGACATGGACGCCACAAGGCGGGGCGACAACGAATCTGGCGACAATGTTCCAGAGCGCGGCGGAGCTCACGGCCTCGGTGCCCGCCTCTCTGCTGGCGAGCCAGGGCACGGCGACGGTGACGGTGGTGAATTCGGCCACGTCGGCGTCAGGCTCACTGACCTTCACCATCACGCCGCCACCCACTCCCACCGTAATCTCAATCAGTCCTTCCACCGCGGTGGCGCCGGGGGCGAACCTGACCATGCAGGTGAACGGAACGAACTTCACGCCGGCTTCGGTGGTGGAGTGGACACCGCAGGGTGGCACGGAAACGAACCTGGCCACTTTGTTCCAGAGCGCGACTGAGCTGCAGGCCGCCGTGCCCGCGGCATTGCTGGTGGCTCCGGGAACGGCCTCGGTGGCGGTGGCCAATTCATCCACGCTGGTGTCCAGCCCGCGGACGTTCACCATCTCCGCGCCCGCGGTGCCGGCGGGTCTGGGCCTGGCGATTCCCACGCCGGGTGTGTTGCCTACGGATCAGCCGGAGATCACGGTGACGTTGAGCACGCCCGCGCTGGCCAGCTACACCGGGACCATTCAGTTGAATTTCACCCCGGCCAGCGGGGTATCCGGATGGCCGGCGAACCAGACCAATGCGCAGGTGGTTTTCGCGGGCGGCACGAATACGGCGACGTTCACCATCGCCCAGGGCGCCACCACGGGCGTCGTTGCCAACAATGGAGTGTTCCAGCAGGGCACGGTGGCGGGCGCCATCACGGCAGTCATCACCGCGGTGAACGGAACGCCGCTGCCGGCCCCGCAGCCGTCGGTAACGCAACCGGTGGCGGCACTGGCGCCGGTGATCACGTCCGGGTCGGTGCAGATCACCAGTCTCAGCTCCACCGGGTTTATGGTAACGCTCACCGCGTATTCGACCACGCGCGACCTGACCAACGCGACCTTCACATTCCAGGCGGCCTCCGGCACCACGCTGAACGGAACGACGCAGAGCGTGAGTCTGGGCTCTGCCGCAACGACGTGGTTCTCCAGCGGTCCGGGACTCCAGGCGGGCGGCAGCTTCACCCTGTCGGTACCCTTCGCCTACAGCGGCAGCACCAGCGCGCTAGCGTCCGTCTCCGTGACCGTGGTGAATTCGGTGGGGACTTCGGCGGCGCAGCAGACCGGGCAATGAGGCATCCAACATGAAACCAGGTTCCACCATCAATCAGGCCCTGTGCTGGGTGACGCTGCTTGTCGGCATCGCCACCGGCTGGCAACCGGTGTGCGCACAGGCGCAGCCGGACGCCGGCGCCTCCGACGAGCTGACCATCGTGATTGTTGAGGGCGAAGGGGGCATTAACAACATCAAGAAGGGCATCGCGACCAAACCGGTGGTGGAGGTGCGCGACCGTAACAAGAGGCCGCTCGCCGGCGCTCTGGTGACCTTCACGCTGCCCAATTACGGCGCCAGCGGGACGTTTGCGGACGGGAGCCAGGTGCTGTCGGTGACTACCGACGCGGCCGGACGCGCCTCCGCCATTCTTCGGCCCAACGGCGTTTCGGGCGAGTTCAAGATCAACATAAAGGCGTCGTACCAGGGGCACACCGCAAGCACCACCATTACGCAAACCAACGCGATAGCGGGAGCGGCGGCCGGGAGTGCGGGAACCGCGGCGGGCGCCGGGGCCAGTCATTTGCACGTGATTGTGATCGCCGTGACCTTGACCGCGGTGGCGGCGGTGGCGGCCGGTTTTGGCGCGTACGAGGCTAACAAGAGCGGCCCGTCCAGGCCCACCGGGACAATTGGGGCGCCGGGGACGGTAACCATCGGACCGCCATAGCAGCCCTTCAGATCTTCGGGCCCCTTGGGAATTCTCCTGGCTGTGGCGGAGGCTGTGGCGGTTGCTGCGGCCGTATGTCCATGGGCGAATACATTTTATCCCAGCGGTGATCGGCGCGGTTCATTTGGTTGTAGAGCTCTTCAATTCGTGGCTCTTCGTCAAATCCCAGTCCAGCCGACCAGACATCGTTGTCCGAGACAAATGAAGTGCCGGGGCCTTTGTCCTGGAAGGTGTACATGAAGTGTTTCCAGGTGGACATGACAGACCGCGTCGCGGCCCACGAATAGTTAAAGTACCGATAGATCTGGCCTATGAAATAGTAATTCAGCTCTCGTCCCAGCAACATGCGTCCCTGATAGGCGACCATGGTTTCCGCCCAGGGGTAGTGGAGGTCATAACAATCGAAGCCGCCGGCAAAATTCCACATGCTAAAGATGGGATCCACCATGTCGTTTCGATAAACGTTCTTGGCATGCTGCTTTTGGCGTGTCGCGTCGATTCCCGCCAGCGCCCATTTCCTCATGGAAGGAGGGTCGATGTTCTGGACCGGGAGCATTCTCCAGCGGCCCGACGATGGCGGCTTTGTGTAGGAATAATCGAGATTGCAGTTGGGGGGGGGAGGCGGCCACTGGAAACCATAAAGGGAAACTACGGCCTCCTTGACGCCGTTCGCGGTGTGGAACAGACCGAGGTGCGGCGCCTTGACGAAACCCGCCGAGACAAACTCCGCGCCGCCGCCTTCTTTGGGAAGCGCACCCGCGCCGCCGTCCAATGGTTGCCAGCTCCAGGTTGCGTCAGTCATGTGGTTGGTCTTGCAGGGTGTGGACCACAGGCCGATTTTAGAGCTCCGCCCGTTCCCCAGATCCAGCATCAGGTGGACACTAACCGGGATATCCTCGTTCGGCACGAATGGTTCCTCCGAAGGCCTTTTTGCCACGAAGTTTGGACGACCCGAATGATCACGCGGTTTCGATGGGCCCTCCAGGGATTCGAGTAGTATACAGCAATCGCCGCGTTTTGTGGCATACTGTCCACACCGGAGGAGGAGTGGATGTCATGACATCCCGTTTTATTCTGGCCGCGGCGCTGTTCGCACTACCTGGACTGGGGGGCAGCGACGACGCGCAGCTCACCCCCCGAGAGATGTTTTATCACCGTGACGACGCGCCGCCGGCGCCGCCAACCGTTGCCACCGCCCCGGCCGCCGCTCCCGCCCCAACGACGAAGCATCGGCAGCGAGCGGCAAAGCCGGCGGAAACCGCCCAACCGAAACCCGCTCCCGCAAGTACCCCGCCCCCGCCCGGCGTGCCTTCCGCTACGGAAGCAGTGGCCACCACCACGCCACCGTCGCAGGGAAATCTGGGTCTCCGCTACACGCTGGTGAAAGTGACCGATGCGGGGAACGCGGATGTGTCGGAGGGTGATGTGTTCCACGCCGGGGATTGCGTGCAGTTGAAGGTGGAGTCGAACAGCGCGGGCTACCTGTATGTGCTGCATCACGGACCCGACGGAAACTGGCAGCCGCTGCTGCCCTCGCCGAAGATGCCCGACGAAAGCAATCGCATCGAGGCGTTCAGGGACGTGCAGATTCCGGCGAAATACTGCTTCCGGTTCGATGAGAAGCCGGGAATCGAGACGCTGTTTCTGGCCGTGGCGCAGAGCGCGGGAGCGATTCCCGACCTGCATCGCGCCATTCAGTCGGGCCGTGAGAACACGCAGACGGCGGCCAAACCGGCGGACGGGCCCACCATGGTGGCCGTGAATCTGGACCGTCAGGTGGATGCGCTGCGCGGCCGCGGCATGGACATCATGCAGGTGGAGCGGGTGGTGGAAACGCCGAAGGACGCGGCCGAGGCGCATGCGGTTTATGTGGCCAACGCGTCCAGCACCCAAAGCGACCACGTGGTGGCGGAAATCAGGTTGCGTCATGAATAAACCACAGACTAAAGTCTGTGCCACCTTTGTGGTTGTTCTGGCGGTGGCGCCGGGATCGGCGCGCTTGTGGTCCGCCGAGGCCTCCGCCGTGGACGTGGTGGTGGAGCGAAAAGCCGGGGCGGACTGGCGCGCCGTGGATCCGCACTACGTGTTCGCCGTCCAGGACCAGATTCGTTTCGTGTTCCGGTCGGATGCGCCCGGTCATTTGTACGTGCTGAATCGGCCGCCCGCGGGGGCCAGCGAGTGGATCTTCCCTGCCGCCGGCACCGAGCCGGACAACCGGGTGGCGCCGGGCCAGACGTACCGGATTCCGGCGCAGGGGGCGTTCGTCATTTCCGGACCGCCGGGCTTCGATACCACCGTGTGGATTCTGAGCCCCCATCCGCTGCCCATGGGCGCGGCCGCGGAGTGGGGTGGCGACACGGCGAAAGGGCTGATTCCGCGCTGCGGCGACACCGGGCTGATAGCGCGCGGATCGTGCACGGACGACCGCGCGGGCGCCATGCCTTTTCACGAGCGACTTCGTCTGCCGCAATCGGAGGGGCTGGTGGCGCGCGATCTGGATTTTACAAATGACGGCGACCGAACGCGCATCACCCCGCGCGACCAGGCAAGCGGGAACGTCATCGTGTATGAGTTCCGCATCGCCCACAGGTAGTCCTATATGTTGCGGCTGTTTCTCTGCGCGGTAGTGGCTGGCTGGCTTGCCCCGGCCCAGAACGCGCCTCCACAAAGCGATTCTCTGGGCGGCCGCGGCATGACCATCGAGCGTACTCCCGACAAGCCCGCCGCAACCGCGCCCGCGAAAGCGCCCGTGGCCATTCCCCGCGGCTATGCGCTGATTGTCGGCGTGGCGAAATTCCAGAACCTGGACCCGCGCGATTTTCTGAATTACACCGAATCGGACGCGCAGGCGGTGGAACGCGTCGTAATTAGCAAGGAAGGCGGCAATATCGCGCCGGAGAATGTGCACGCACTGATCGGGCCGCGCGCCACCCTGGCCAATTTCCGGCATGAACTGGAGGACTGGCTGCCCAGCGCGGCCGGGCCGCAGGACCGGGTGATCGTCTACGTGGCCAGCCATGCGTTTGTCGACGCCCAGGGGCGCGGGTATCTGGCCCTCTACGATGTCGACGCGCGCCATCCGGTGGCCACCGGATATCCCATGGATCGCCTCGGCGACGTTCTGGCGAACAAGGTGAAGGCACGGTGGAAGGCGTTGTTCACGGACACCTGCCATTCCGCCAAGGTGACCGAGTACACCACCGACAAGGCGGTCAACGACGCTTACGGTAAGTTACAAGGGTTTCTGACGCTGGCGGCGAGTCACGAACAGGAGAGGAGTTACGAAGACCCGGAGTTGAAGGCCGGTATCTTCACTTACTATCTGGTGGAGGGATGGAAAGGCGAGGCGGATACCAGCCCGCGCGACGGAATCATTACGGCTTTCGAGCTGACTGAGTATGTCCGGCGCAATGTGCGCGATCATGCCTGGGCAAAGCATGCCATGCAGACGCCGCAGGATTATGGCGACTATTCGCCGGATATGTTACTGGGTTTCGTAGCCGCGCATGCGGCGGCCAGCGCGACGCTGCAGAATCCCACCGGCACGCTCCACGTGGTCTCTAACATGGACAGCGTTGAAGTGTATATCGACGGCGAGTTCCGCGGGAAGCTGGACAAAGGCGGTTCGGCATCGTATCCGGGCCTGACCGCGGGCCGCCATGTGGTTCGCGCCGTTCGTTCCGGCTATGATCCGGACACGCAGGAAGTGCAGATCGATCCCGGCCAGGACAGTACCATCAACATTCGCATCCAGTTTCCACGCAAGACGAACAAAGCGGCGCAGAGCTTGTTCGACGACGGGCTGCGTCATTTCATCAAACATCACGGGTCGCTGTTTGGATCGAGCGGCCAGTCCGACGCGGATTTGAAGCTGGCTCGGCAGGACTTCGAGGCGGCGCTGAAGGCCGATCCGGGGGACGCCAAAACGGCGTATTATCTGGCGCTGACCGAGCAGGCGCTGGGCGATACCGACGCCGCGGTGAAGCACTGCCGGGAGGCCGTCGAGAGCGACCCGGGGTATGTCGAAGCGCGGGTGCAGTATGGGGAACTGCTGGTGGAGGCGGGCGACAACCAGCAGGCCGTGAGCGAATTGCTGGAGGCGGCGCGCCGGGACGAGAAAAACGGGCTGGTTTACTCGCGTCTGGCGTGGGTTTATTCTCTGACCGGCCGCTATGATGAGGCACTGAGGAACGCAAACAAGGCGGTGCAGTTCGCGCCCAACCTTGCGGAGGCGCACCTGGTGCGCGGAGACGCCCTCCGTCTGGCGGGGAGATTCGACGAGGCTCGTGACGACTACCGCGCGGTGATCGACATGAGCATCGGCAATTCCGGCCTGCGCATGGCGCTGTGGGCGTTTCTGCCCGTGGTTTCCATCCGCAGCGCGGGGCAGCGGCTGCTGTACAACGACCAGCGCAATTCCGCCTTCTTCGGCATGTGCGAGTGCGAGGAGCGCCTGGGCAACGTGCAGCGGGCGGTAGGGTACTGCCAGGAAGCGCTGCGCTATGAGCCGGACGATTTGTACACGCTGTATCTGCTGGGCACGGTGGAAATGAAGCTGTACAACGGGGCGGTGAAAACCGACCGGGCGGCGGCGCGCGCGTATCTGGTTTCCGCCGAGCAATATTTATCGAGGGTGATCGACATCAACCCCGACCACGAATACTCCGCGCAGGCGCGAAAATACGTGGATGTCATTAAGGTGAGGCTGGCGCGTCTCGAGGGGGCGGAGTGAATTACGAGATATATTTCGCGATGCGGCCCGGAATAATATGACAAGGTCCGATAGACAGGCTGGATGGTACACTGATAGGCAAGCCTGCCCATGCTGGATCGCATCACCGTGCACGGCGCACGGCAGCACAACCTGAAGAACATCGACGTAGAGATCCCTCGCAACACGCTCACGGTGGTGACCGGGTTGAGCGGATCGGGAAAATCGTCTTTGGCCTTCGACACCATCTACGCCGAGGGCCAGCGGCGCTACGTGGAGACGCTCTCGCCCTACGCCCGGCAGTTTCTCGATCAGATGGAGCGCCCGGAGGTGGATTCCATCGACGGCCTGAGCCCGGCCATCTCCATCGAGCAGAAAACCACCAACCGCAGCCCGCGCTCAACCGTAGGCACCATCACCGAGATTTACGACTATCTGCGCGTGCTCTACTCGTCCATCGGGGTGCCGCATTGTCCGAACTGCGGCGTGGAGATCGCGAAACAGTCCACCGAGGCGATCCTGCAGAACGTGATGGCGCTACGCACCGACGAACGGGTAATGATTCTGGCGCCGGTGGTGCGCGGGCGCAAGGGCGAATACAAGAAGGAGATGGAGAAGCTGCACCGCCAGGGGTTCCTGCGCGCGCGCATCGACGGCGAACTGCGCTCGCTCGACGAGGAAATCCCGCTCGACCGGCGGCGCAATCACACCATCGAAGTTGTGGTGGACCGCCTGGTGATCCGCGCCGGCGTCGAAAAGCGTCTGGAGGCGTCCATCGAAACCGCGGCGCGGCTGGCCGGCGGCCTGGTCACGGTGGTGGTGGTGAACGGCGACGAGCGCCTGTATTCGCAGAAACTGGCTTGCCCGGAATGCGGCGCCAGCGTGCCCCAGATTGAGCCTCGCTCCTTCTCGTTTAACTCTCCGTTCGGCGCTTGCGAGGAGTGCAGCGGGCTGGGGAACAAGTGGAGCTTCGACGCGATGAAAGTCATTGTGGACCCGTCCAAGCCGCTGCTCGAAGGCGGCCTCGGGCCGGGCGCCAGTTCCTCGCAAATGAACCGCCGCCTGACCGACGCCGCGGGGCGGCTGAAGATCAACCTGAAAAAGCCGTTCGCGGAATTGCCGAAAAAAGCCCAGGATTTATTGCTCGACGGCGGCAACGGTTTCCCGGGAATCCTGAAAATACTGGACGAATCGTGGGCCGAGACGGTCAGCCCAGGGTATCGCGAATGGCTCACCGCCTACATGTCTCCGTCTACCTGCCCCGCTTGTCGCGGACGCCGGCTCAAACCGAGCAGCCTGGCCGTGCAGGTGAAGGGCGTGGGCATCGCCGAAGTCACCGACATGCCGGTCTCGCGCGCGCTCGATACGGTGCGCGCGTGGCGCTTCAGCGACCGGGAAGCGCAGGTGGCCGCGCGGGTGGTGGAAGAAATCCGCAACCGTCTGGAGTTCCTGGTTGCCGTCGGGCTTAACTATCTGAATCTGGCGCGCTCGGCGGCCACGCTTTCCGGCGGCGAGGCGCAGCGCATCCGCCTGGCAACGCAGATCGGTTCGAAACTGCGCGGCGTACTTTACGTGCTGGACGAGCCGTCCATCGGACTGCACCCGCGCGACAACGACCGCCTGCTGGACACGCTGGGCCGCCTGCGCGATCTGGGCAACACCGTGCTCGTGGTGGAGCACGACGCCGAGACCATCGAGCGCGCCGATTATGTCATCGACCTGGGACCGGGCGCCGGACGGCTGGGCGGCCACCTGGTGGCAAGCGGCACGCCGCTGCAGATTCAACGCAACCCCGCTTCGCTCACCGGCCGCTATCTCTCCGGCGATTTGCGCATTGACGTGCCCGGCACGCGGCGCTCGGGAAGCGGAAAGCATCTGGTGGTGACCGGCGCGCGCGAGCACAACCTGAAAAATCTGACCGTGGAGTTCCCGCTGGGCACCTTCATCGCCATCACCGGCGTCTCCGGCAGCGGAAAATCCACGCTGATTAACGACATTCTTTACCGAGGGCTGGCGCACGATCTCTACCGCGCGCACGGCGAACCCGGCGATCACGATCAGATTATCGGCATCGAGCAGATCGACAAAGTGATCGAGATCGACCAGTCGGCCATCGGCCGCACGCCGCGCTCGAACCCGGCCACGTACACAGGCGTGTTCACGCCCATTCGCGATCTGTACGCGAGGCTGCCGCAATCGCGCGAGCGCGGGTACAAGCCCGGCCGCTTCAGTTTCAACGTCAAAGGCGGACGTTGCGAGGCCTGTCAGGGCGACGGGCTGAGGCGGATCGAAATGAATTTCCTGCCCGATGTGTACGTCACCTGCGACGTCTGCAAGGGCCGCCGCTACAACCGCGAAACACTGGAGGTGAAGTACAAAGGCTACTCCATTTCCGATCTGCTCAACGCCACGGTGGAAGAGGCGCTGCCGGTGCTGGAGAACATTCCGGCCATCAACGCGAAGCTGCGGACGTTGAACGAGGTGGGGCTGGGCTACATTCATCTGGGACAATCGTCCACCACGCTGTCCGGCGGCGAAGCCCAGCGCATCAAACTCGCGCGGGAGTTGAGCCGGCGGCAGACGGGCCGTACGCTGTACATCCTCGACGAGCCCACCACCGGCCTGCACTTCGAGGACGTCAAGCATCTGCTGAACGTGCTGCAGCGTCTGGTGGACCTGGGGAACACGGTGCTGGTGATCGAGCATCATCCGGACGTGATCAAGTCGGCGGACTGGATCATCGATCTCGGCCCCGAAGGGGGCGAACAAGGCGGCCGCGTCGTGGTCGCCGGGACTCCCGAGGAGATCCTTTCGAACCCCGAGAGCCACACCGCCTGGGCGCTCCGCAAGGTGCTGCGAGGCGCAAAAGTGGCATGATGGGGATTCGCCGATGAGCCGATACCACGTCGATCCGCTCGAATTCTCCGGGCTGCGCACGGTCCCTCTGGCCGTGCGTGGGGGCAAGGTGCGGGCCCAGGACTTCGCTACGCCGAGTCCGAACAACAGCGGTGTCCGCAGTCTCATCGATTCGCTGCCGCGCATCCTTGCCGCCGATTCGTTCCGTGGCGTGCTGGCGGCCCTGGAAATCGCGCGCGAGCGCGGCAAACCTGTCCTCTGGGGACTTGGCGGGCACGTGATCAAAACCGGTCTCGCTCCCGTCTTGATCGATCTCATGCAGCGCGGTTTCGCCACGGCGTTCGTTCTGAACGGAGCGGCTTCCATTCACGATTTCGAGATCGCGCTGGCCGGCTCCACCAGCGAAGACGTGGAGGCGGTTCTTCCCTATGGCCGTTTCGGATCCGCCGAGGAAACCGGCCGGGAGATGAACCGGGCGATCTCCGCCGCTGGGGACGCCGGCATGGGTGAGGCGCTCGGCCGCGCCCTGCAACAACTGGCCAAGCCGGAGTTCGCCGCGAAGAGCGTGCTGCATCAGGCATATCGGGCCGCCGTGCCAGTGACCGTTCATGTGGCCATTGGAACCGATACTCCGCACACTCATCCGGATTGCGACGGCGCCGCGGTGGGCCGCGCCACGCATCGCGATTTTCGCCTGCTTTGCTCGCTGGTGCGCGGGCTCAACGAGGGCGGCGTGTATCTGAACGTCGGCTCGGCGGTGGTTCTTCCCGAAGTCTTCCTCAAGGCGGTGTCGGTGGTCCGCAACCTTGGCCACCCGCTGCGCGACTTCACCACCGTGAACTTCGATTTTCTGCAGCATTATCGCCCGCGCGCGAACGTGGTGGAGCGTCCGCACGCGCAATCCGGCGGCCACGGCTTCAGCATTACCGGCCACCACGAGATCATGATTCCGCTGCTGGCCGCGGCGCTGCGGGAGACCGCCGCATGACGCCCCAGGAGCAGGCGCCGGGGCAGGAGGCCTTCTGGTCCTGGCAGGACCTGGCCCTCTTCGTCTCATTCACGTTCCTGAGCGTGCTGGCGTCCACGCTGCTGGTACTCGTCCTGCGCCTGCACAGCCTGGTGGTCCGCGTCCTGCTGCTGCAGATGTTTTTGTACCTGTTTGTGGTCGGATCCTTGTACGCCATCCTCCGCCTTCGGTATCGCGAACCGTTCTGGCGCGCTGTCGGCATGCGCTATCCGGACAAGCGCGCCTGGGTTTGCGCTTTCGCCGGTCCGGCCCTGGCGATTTTCGTCGGCATTATCGGAATACTGTTGCGCGCGCCGCAAATCCAATTGCCCTTTCAGGATTTCCTGCGAACCCCGCTGACCATGGCCGCGCTGGGCGTCCTGGTGGTGCTGCTCGGACCTCTCTGCGAAGAGCTGGTTTTCCGCGGCTTCCTGATGCCTCTGTTCGTGCGGTCGCTCGGCGCCGTGCCGGGAATTCTGCTGGCCGCGGTTCTGTTCGGATGCATGCACGGTCCCGAATATCATTGGTCGTGGCGGCACGTCCTGCTGATTTCGCTGGCCGGCGTGGCCTTCGGATACGCGCGCCAGCTCGCGCGATCCACCACGGCAGCCTTTCTGATGCACGCCACATTCAACCTGACCCAGTTCGCCGCTTTCCTTTTTTCCCAACATTCAACGCGATGGTAGAAACAATTCAGTGGACGCCCGCGGGCGTGGTCATGATCGACCAGACGAAGCTCCCGCGCGAAGAGGTTTACGTCACCTGCACTACGTACGAGGACGTGGCCAACGCGATCCGCACCATGGTGATTCGCGGCGCGCCGGCCATTGGCGTGGCCGCGGCCATGGGCGTGGCACTGGGAGTGCTGCACGCCGATCCCGCCCGGCTCGACGCTGAGTTTGCACAAATCTGCGAGACGCTGGCGGCCACGCGGCCCACCGCCGTCAACCTGTTCTGGGGCATCGACCGCATGAAGCGCGTTTTCGTCTCAGTGCGCGCCGAGCCCATCGAGCGCATCCGCGAGCGCCTGATCCGCGAAGCGCGGCAGATTCGTCTGGAAGACATAGCTATCAATGAAGCCATCGGCCGCAACGGCATGGATCTGGTGCCCGACGGCAAAACCGTGCTGACGCACTGCAACGCCGGTGCCCTCGCCACCGCTGGATATGGAACGGCTTTGGGCGTGGTGAGGGCCGCGGTATCGTCGGGGAAAACCATCGACGTCTTCGCCGACGAAACCCGCCCGTTCCTGCAGGGCGCGCGGCTCACCGTCTGGGAGCTGCAACACGATGGCATTCCTGCCACGCTGATCACCGATAATATGGCCGGCCATTTTTTGAAATCCGGCCGCATTGGCTGTGTGGTGGTGGGCGCGGACCGCATCGCCGCCAACGGCGACGTCGCCAACAAGATCGGCACGTACTCGGTAGCGGTGCTGGCGAAGGAGAACGGCGTGCCTTTCTATGTGGCCGCGCCGATTTCGACGCTCGACCTGACGCTCGCCTCCGGCGCCGGCATACCCATTGAGCAGCGCGCCCCGAGCGAGGTGACGCATGTGTTCGGCGTGGCCGTGGCGCCCGAGGGCATCGCTGTGGAGAATCCCGCCTTCGACGTCACGCCCCACCGCTACGTCACCGCCATCATCACCGAACGCGGCGTGGCCCGCGCGCCCTATGAGGAGAGCCTGCGGGCGCTGGCAACCACCTCGATCTGAAACAGCTTCGGCCAGAGCTTGCCGGTGACGAACAGCCGTCCGCCCGCCGCGTCGTACGCGATCCCATTCAGGACGTCCGTCGTCAGGCGCTCCGCGGGCGAGAGCAGCCCGGTTAGATCGATCCATCCCAGCACCCGGCCATCCACGGGTGAGATGCGGGCGATCCGGTCCGTCTGCCACACATTCGCGTAGATCTCGCCCCGCACGAACTCGAGCTCGTTCAGCATCGGCACCGCGTTCGTCCCATCGTGCACGTCGATGCGCCGCGTTTCACGCAGCGTGGCCGCGTCCCAGCAGCGAATCTGCGTCGTCC
>CAYVPZ010000016.1:0-18790 GCA_964453955.1 uncultured Solibacteraceae bacterium
CTGGCCGCCGGTCGGGATCAGCGGCAGGAACGCCAGCGCCCCCAGCACCAACGCCACGCCCACACCGATAAACGCGAAATAAAACGAGCCGGTGTCGCGGACAATCAGCCCGGTAATGTACGGCGCGGTCACCCCGGCGAGGTTTCCGAAGGCGTTCTGCATGCCGGTCCATTTGCCCGCCCCCTGGGGGCCCGCCAGCGTCTGCGTCGCCGCCCAGATGTTGGAGCTGTACAGGCCCAGCGAAATGCACGCGACCATCATCAGGCCCATGGCCACTTCCTGGTTGTGGCTGAGCGTGGAGGCGATCAGAATGGTGGCGAACGTCAGGCCCGTCACCACGAACATCTTGCGCACGCGGATGGGGGTGGCGCCGCGCGCGATCAGCCGGTCGGAAAGCCACCCCCCGGCCAGCGACGAGGTGGCCAGCGCGGCAAAGGGCAGCCAGCCGTAGATGGCCATGGCGTGGCGGCTGTAGTGCCTCTCCATCAGCAGGTAGGGCGGCATCCAGGTGAGCAGGAAATACCAGGCGTAGTTGCCGCTGAACAGCGCGAAAAACGAGCCCCACGATTCTTTCCGGCCCAGGATCTGTCCGAACCCCGCCAGTTCGCCGATGCCGGCGCGCGCCGTTGTGGTGGCCCCCCGGGGCGCCACCGCCATCCACGGCAGCAGCCACAGCAGGCTGGCCGCGCCGATGGCCAGGAACATGACCCGCCAGCCGTAGCGCTCCAGGATCAGGCCGCCGATCAGAACGCCGAACGCCGGTCCCGCGCGCGAGCCGGCGTCGATCAGGGCGTTGGCCATGCCGCGCCGCTCCTCCCGGAAGTTCGCCACAATGATCTTCGAATAAGATGGATAGGCCACCGATTCGCTCATCCCCAGCAGCAGGCGCAGCGCGAACAATCCGCCCAGCGTGGAGACCAGGCCGGTGCACGCCGTCGCCACCGACCAGATCAGATAGCAGGCGGCGTAAACGCGGACCACGTCATAGCGGTCAATCAGCCAGCCGGCGGCGATCTGGAACAGGGCGTACGTCCAGAAAAATGCCGAAAACAGCAGCCCCAGGCGGTCGGGGGGCAGGCGCAGTTCCGCGGCAAGGTCGCGGCCGGCCACCGAGAGGTTGCCGCGGTCGACGTAGTTGATGGCCACCGAGACCACCAGCAGAGCCAGCACCATCCAGTGGCCACGCGAGGTGGTGGCCGGATTCGTCCGCGGGCGGACGCCGCTGGTCATGCGAGTGAGTGTATCAGGCGCTGGAGCTCTGTTCCATTTTGAACCCTGGTCTCCTGCTTGCATCTGGTCCCTGCGAGGAACGCGATTTGTCCCAATCCGAAACAACGTCGAGAGATCCTCTCGGGAGCCGGCGCCACTTCGATGTATGCCTGCTGGCGGGGATGGCGATTGCGGCGGGGGCGGCCGTTGCCGGACTCCGCTCCACCGGCATCAATCCAGCTTATTTCCTGCAGCCAACGGGGGCATTCATTGTACTGGGCGGCTCGCTGGGCGTGATGCTGATTACGACGCCCGGACATTCCCTTATCCATTCTCTTCGGCGAATCTTCCAGTTGTTTGCGCCCCTGTCCGGCGGAAATGAAACGCTTGTCGAGGAAATCGTCCGCTGTGCGCGTGTTTCAAGGCGGGACGGACCGGCCGGTCTGGAAGCGCTCGCGGCGAAGGCCGCCGACCCCTTCCTGCGCGATTCCCTCATGCTGGCCGCCGACGTGAACGACCACGATCAACTCCAGAGCACGCTGGAAACCGCGCTGCGGTTGCGGGAGCGGCAGGGCGAGGCCGACGCCAGAACGTTCGAGGTGGCCGGCGGCTTTGCACCCACCATCGGGATCATGGGCACGGTGGTTGGGCTGATCGAGGTGATGAGACAGTTTTCCAGTATGCAATCGGTCGGGTACGGAATTGGGACCGCATTTGTATCCACCATTTACGGGCTGGCCCTCGCCAATCTGGTGATGTTGCCGATCGCCCACCGCATCCGCGCGCGGGTGGCGGAGGCGGTGGAGACGCAGGAACTAATTGTCGAGGGCGTGGTGTGCATTGCCGATGGCGTCCACCCCACCCTGATCCGCGCCCGGCTGCGGTCATTCCTGCGCACGACAGACGACACGCTGGCGAACGGCCTGGCCACGCCAACCGGGCTGGGCGAGGGAGCGAGAGCGAGAGGAGTTATCGCATGAGCCGCAGACCAAAGCACTTTCAAACCGAGCACACGGGACGCGACCGCTGGATGGTCAGCTACACCGATGTGATGACCATTCTGCTGATTCTCTTCGTCGCGGTGGCGGCGAGGGCCGTCCAGCAGCCGGCGGCCTACAGCCGGCCGGCCCCCGCGCCGCGTCCGAAAACCGCATCACCCGGCGAGGGTCTTCGCGAGACGAAGGCGTTGCTGGAATCGCGAGGCATTCACCCGACGCTGGAAGCGCGCGGCCTGGTGATCAGCCTTCCCCAAAGGGTTCTTTATCCATCCGGCGACGACCGGGTCGGCCCCGCCGCGCTCCCTCTGATCGGCGAGATTGCCGGCGTTCTGCGGAATCTGCCGAACAAGGTTACGCTGGTGGGCCATGCCGATACGGTGCCCATCCACAATGGCCGGTTCGGCAACAACTGGGAGCTGTCGGCGGCGCGGAGTCTCAAGCTTTTGGAACTGTTGACCTCCCGCTATGGCATTCCGGAGGCGCGGCTGGCGATTTCCAGCTACGGTTCCTACAGCCCGCGCAGCCCTAACGACACCGCGGAAGGGCGGGCCGAGAACCGGCGTGTGGAGATCGTGATCCTCAATGAGACACCCACAAGTTAGGACGCCCGTGCGGCGATATCCCTTTACTCGGGGAGTGTCAACGCTCCCGCAATCGCGAACCGGGCCTCGGTTACGGGCGCGCCGGTGCCGGGCTGGCCACCGCCCACGCTGATCCGATATTCACCGGGGGCCACCACGCGATCCCCGGCCTCATTCACCTGGCTGAGGTCGCGCGGGCTAAGGGAAAATCGAACCGTTTGCGCCTCTCCCGGCGCCAGATGAACGCGAGAAAAACCGCGCAGCGCCCGAATCGGCGCGCCCGGCGACGGCGGGAACGTGAGAAATACCTCCGCCACTTCGTCGCCCTCGCGCTGGCTGGTATTTCGCACCTCGGCCTCCACACCCAGCGTCGCGCCCGCCTCCACCTTCGCCGCGGAGAGCTTCAGCCCACCGTAAGCGAACTTCGAATAGCTCAGCCCGAACCCAAACGGAAACAGGGGCTGCCCGCCAAAATACCGATAAGTCCTGCCCTTCATCGAATAGTCGGTGAACTCCGGCAACTGATCCACTCCCTTATAGAAGGTCACCGGCAGCCGTCCGGCGGGATTATTGACGCCGGCCAGAGTCTCGGCTATGGCCGCCCCGCCTTCCTCACCCGGATACCACACTTCGAGAATCGCGTTCGCGTGGTCCCGCGCCCAGTTCACCCCCAGCGGGCTCCCGTTCATCAGCACCACCACCAGCGGTTTGCCGGTCGCTTGCACGGCCTTCAGCAGGTCCTCCTCTTCCCTGGGCAGATCCAGGCTGGTGCGATCCCCGCCGTGGAAGCCGGGAACGGTCACATTCATCTCCTCGCCTTCCAGCTCCGAAGTGATCCCCACCACGGCAATCACCACATCGGACTGCGTCGCGGCCGCGACGGCGTTTTCGAGCACGTGTTCCACGCGGTGCGACCAGACCAGCCTTGCTTCCGCGCCGCCGCCCGCTTGGAAGTATTCCATCTTCACCGCGTACTTCCGCCCGGCCTCCAGTTTCAACTCCGCGGTCCGCGTGGTGGTGGCGTGCTCGCCCCAATCCTCCACCAGCAACCGGCCGTCCAGCCACACTCGATACCCGTCGTCGCCCGTGGCTCCCAACTGGTAAGTATCGGTTTCAACGGGGGTCAGAAAGCCCGTCCAGCGGACGGAGAAATTCTGAGCGCCGAGTCCGGGCGCCGGGCTGCCGAACTCAAAGTTCACATCCTTGTCCACGCGCGTCGCCACCGCAGGGCCTTTCAGTTCCATGCCCTCAAAATACTCGCCCGTCAATCCGGGCCGCCCGTCCGCGGTGCTGAGAACCGCGCCCGGCACCGGGGAGAAGTTGCGCAGAAACGTCGTGCCCGGCGTAAAAGTCACCTCGGCTCCCGCGAATTGCCGGCGAATGCCGTCGAGCGGCGTCGTGTAACGCGATGGCACGCCATTGTAATTGCCTTCCAGCGCGCGCGACGAATCCGCCAGCGGACCCACCACGGCAATCCTCCTGGTGGCCGGCGACAGCGGGAGCACGCCGTCGTTCGCCAGCAGCACCATGGTCTCGCGCGCCACCCTGAGCGCGAGCTGCCGGTGCGCCTCCGAGTCGTTCTCCGACATGGGCGTGCGCGCGTACGGCACCATCTCTGGCGGATCGAACATGCCCAGCTCGAAGCGCGCGCGGAACAGACGCATCACGGCGACGTCCAGATCCCGCTCCGCGAGACGGCCCTGTTTGACGGCGTCGAGATAGCGCGAGTAGTCGTTGCCGGGCTCGTTGCAGTCGAGATCGGTGCCGCGCCGCATGGACACCGCGCCGGCTTCGGCCAGGGTCGCCGTGTAGTGGTGACCGCGCCATATGTCCGCCACGGCGTCGCAATCCGACACCACATAGCCCCGGAATCCCCACTTCGAGCGCAACTGGTCTTCCAGCAGGAAGGTGCTGGCGCATGCGGGCTCGCCGTTCACGCTGTTATACGCGCACATCACCGAACCGGTCCGGCCCTCGGTGACGGCGGCGCGAAACGCGGGCAGATAGGTGTCTTCCATGTCGTGTTTGGAGGCGGGCACGTCAATGGTGTGGCGCAGCGGTTCCGGCCCGCTGTGCACGGCGTAGTGCTTGGGAGTGGCAATCACGCGGATATAGCGGGGATCGTCGCCCTGCATCCCGGTGACGAAAGCGACGCCCATGCGCGCGGTGAGGAACGGATCCTCGCCGTAGGTCTCCTGGCCGCGTCCCCAGCGCGGGTCGCGAAAAATGTTGATGTTGGGCGCCCAGAAATCGAGGCCCACGCCGTTGAAGTTCCCCGCGCGCACATCTTCGTCATGTTTGGCGCGCGCCTCGGTGCCGATCACCGTGGCCATGTCATGGATCAGCGGGGCATCCCACGTGGCACCCAGCCCGATCGGTTCGGGAAACACCGTGGCCACGCCGGAGGCCACGCCGTGCAGGGCTTCGGTCCACCAGTTGTACGCCGGGACCTTCAATCGCGGGATGGGCGCGGCCAGGTGCACCACCTGCGACGCCTTCTCTTCGAGCGTCATGCGGGAGACCAGGTCGTTCACGCGCTGCTCAATCGGGAGCGCGGGATTCAGATACGCGTCCTGGCCGGCTGCGCAGGCAAACGGGAGGAGCAGAAAGAACGCTGTTCGAGGTGACATGCGGCAAGACGATTGTATCGCCGCTACACCCGGCGGAACGCCGCCAGCGATTCCGGGTTCTGAACCGTGGATGTGTCGTCCGCCGTTTCTCCCAGATACTGGCGCCGGATCAGCCGTCGAACAATCTTGCCGCTTTGCGTTTTGGGCAGCGCGGGCACCGCGTGCACCTCCGCGGGCCGGAACACCGGGCTGAGCGACCGGTCCACCCCACTGACAATCTCGCCCGCGAGCGCCGGAGTGAACGAGTACCCCTCCTTCAGCACCACGAACGCCACCGGGCACTCGCCCCGCAGTTCGTCCGGTATGCCGATCACCGCGGCCTCCCGCACCGCCGGGTGCTCCAGCACGGCCTGTTCGATTTCCGCCGGCCCCACTTTGCGCCCCGCCACGTTCATCGATTCGTCGGCGCGGCCATGCAGGAACCAGCAGCCGTCCTCGTCCACGCTGGCCCAGTCGCCGTGCCACCACACGCCCGGGAATCGCGACCAGTAGGTTTCGATGTAGCGTTCGGGATCGTTCCACAGGCCGCGCGTCATGGAGGGCGCGGGCCTGGTGCACACCAGATACCCGTCGCGGATTTCGGTGGCCATCCCCGGCGCCGGGCCGCCCAGCGAACACGGCTTCAGCGGCTGAATGGGCATGGGCTGCAGAAAACAGCCGATGATCTCGGTCCCGCCGGAAATGTTGATGATGGGGCAGCGGCGCTTGCCCACGTTCTCGAAGAACCATCGATACGAGGTTTCGTCCCAGGGCTCTCCCGTGGAGCCGAGCAATCGCAGCGAGCGCATCGGGAAGTCGCGCGCCAACTCGCTGCGCATGAGCATGCGGATGGCGGTGGGCGAGACGCCGAACGTGGTGATGCCGTGGCGCTCGATCATACGCCACAGGCGGTCCGGCCCGGGGTAATCGGGTGCACCGTCATAAAGGAACACCGTGCCGCCGAACTGGTGGTTGCCCAGAATCGTCCACGGTCCCATCATCCAGCCGATGTCGCTCAACCAGAAAAAGCGGTCCTCGGGCTGGTGGTCGAAGGCGAGCCAGATCTCCTTCGCCACCTGGGCGAGCGTGCCCGCGTGCGTGTGGATGGTGCCCTTCGGTTTGCCGGTGGTGCCGGAGGTGTACAGCAACAGCGCGGGCGCTTCGGATTCCAGCGGCTCGGTGGCGAACGCGGAGGATTCGCCTGTCAGGTCATCGAAAACGACAACCTGCGCTCTGCCCCGCGCCTCTTCCACTTTCGCGCGCAGCGGAAGTTCCCGGCCGCGGCGCGTCAGCGATTCGGCCGTGAACACCACCTTCGCCCCGGAGTCTTCCAGGCGTGTGGCGATGGCCGGCGCGCCGAAGCCGGCGAAGATGGGCACCGCCACCGCGCCCAGCTTGCAGCACGCATAGAGGATGACCACCACCTCCGGCTCCATCGGCATGCACAGCGCCACCCGGTCGCCGCGCTCCACGCCCATGCGCCGCAGCGCGTTGGCCAGGCGGTTTGCACCCGCGAGCAGTTCCGCGAACCCCATCTCGCGCACGGCGCCGTCCTCGCGCTCGGCAATGATGGCGGGGCGGGTGACGGCCCGATGCCGGTCCAGACAATTCGCGGCGATGTTCAGCCTGCCGCCGTTGAACCATCGCGCCCACTCGACGCCGCGCGAGACATCCAGCACCTGCCGGTATGGTTCCACCCACTGGATACCAACCTCCTCGACAACGCGCGCCCAGAACTCCTCCAGACGATCCGTCGAGTAAAGCAGAAACTCCGCGAGCGTGGGCGTGCCCAGGCGGTCCATAAAGCGCCGGACATTCGTCGCGGCGGCGAACTCGGGCGAAGGCTCCCAGATCCACTTCGACGCAGCCATCACGATCGCGGTTCAACGGCCGGTTCGGGCTTCTTCTCCATCCAGCTCATCCAGTAATCCTTCCACTCCACGGCCTCTCCAGCGGGCAGCACGTGGATGGGATTCAGGCCGTCCAGCATCACCGCGTACTCGTCGGTGTGCGTCCTGGCGCGCTGGTTGGCCAGCGCCTTCGGGTGCGGGCCATGGTGGATGCCGCGCGGGTGCAGCGTGGCCCAGCCCGGCCGGATGTTGTCCTTGCTGAAGAAATCGCCGTCATGGTAGAAGATGAACTCGTCGTAGTCGGTGTTGCGGTGGAAGAAGGGCACCCGCAGCGCGTCCTCGTCCTGTTCGAGCGGGCGCGGCAAAAAGCTGCACACCACCGCGCCGCTGGTGACGAACGTGGTGTGGGCGCTCGGCGGCAGATGCGCGCGATGGCTCATCACCGGCCGGATGTCGCGCATGTTGATTTTCCAGACGGTGAGGTCGCCCTTCCAGCCGACCACGTCGAGCGGATTCCACGGGTAGACCACCTTCGAGATCTCGCCGTCGGCCAGGATGCGGACCTCCCACTCCTGGCGGTCGTCGAGATGCGGCTCAGGCTCCGGCGTCACGATGACGGCGGGATCGTAGAGCGCGTGCTGGCCCAGCAGTCCCTTCTCCGGCTGCTCGAATTCGCTCTTCGACTGCATCACCAAAAAGAAGTTGTCGCGCGTCTCCGGGACCACGCGGTAAGTGACCGCGCGCGGGATGTTGATGTAGTCCCCGGGCTCGAAGGCGAGCGGGCCGAAATCGGTTTCGATGACGCCGCGCCCGCGGTGAACGAAGTAGAGTTCGTCGCCGTCGGCGTTGCGGAAGTAGAACGGCATGGGCTCGCTGCGGCGCGAGACGTGGAGGCGGATGTCGTCGTTGCCGAGAAACGGCGCGGGCATGCCTTGGGGGTCGGTGAGGTCGGCGGGGCGCAGGGCGTTGAGGTCGAAGCAATGCGGCCGGAGCCTGCCCTCGAATCGAATCCAGCCGGTGGGCGGATGGGCGTGGTAGAGGTGCGCGCTCTTGCCGTAAAAGCCTTTGCGGCCGTGTTCCTCTTCGAAGGTGCCTTCGGGAAGGCCGACGTGGGCCTGTTTCGCGGTTTTGCCCTTGCTGAGCGGGTAGGACATGGCGGTTCTCCTGCATTACAGGATAGGCCGATTTGGGCGGAAGCACCACTGGGGTGTGGGGACATGGCGGCCTTGAACTCGAGTAGGATATTTCGTCATACTGGAGGGGTGGTGCAGAAAATCGCCGTTACGCTGGACCAGAGCACCGTCGCGGATCTCGACCGTTGGGTCCGCGAGGGCAGATACCCGAATCGAAGCCGGGCGCTGCAATCGGCCGTGGACCTTCTGACCGAGCGCGAAAAGCGGACCCGGCTCGCGCGCGAGCTCGCGAAGCTTGACCCACAGGAAGAAAAGCGGTTGGCGGAACAAGGTTTGGGGGATCGCGCCTGGCCCGAATACTGAGAGGCGAGATCTACTGGGCGGACTTGAACCCGGTCCGCGGCAGGGAGCAGGCTGGATTGCGGCGGTTCTGATCCTGAGCCATGACCTGTTTAACCGGAAATCCGAGACGGTGATCGCGATGGCCATCACCAGTCAGCCGCAGAAGGCCGGGTTCCCGTTGACCCTCGAACTTCCCGATGGGATGCTGCCGAAACCATCTTGGGTCAAGATCTCGCAGATTCGGACGATTTCCGTGGATCGTCTGGGTAAGAGGATCGCCGTTCTCGACGCCGCAACGCTCGGCGAGTTGGTAGACGGGCTGCTCGAACTGGTTGGGTAGAAGCTTCGCGGTCGCTCGAACCGTTATGATGGGGTGATGCAGTTGTCGATCGAACTGGACCGTGAGGACGACGGGCGTTGGATCGCCGAGATTCCGGAACTGCCCGGCGTGATGGCGTATGGAGCGAGACGCGAGGAAGCGATTGGCGCGGTCCAGCGCCTCGCCGTAGAAGTGGTTGCCGACCGCGTCGCGCACGGCGAATTGCCGGAGGCAAGCTTCAACCTGGCATTCGCCGTCAAAGATGAGCAATTGGCCGGCATCTAAAGCGAAGCGCGTGCGAGCGGCTTTGGAACGAATCGGCTGGCGCGTGAAGCGCGTCCATGGATCCCACGTTGTTCTCGGCCGAACCGGTTGGCCCGACTACGAGTTCCCGTTTCATGACAACGCTGAAGTCGGACCGAAAATGCTGGCCAGAATCGCGAACGGAACTCCGCCCTGACAACCTCTGAAGTGCGTGTTTCAACGCAGAAGGGTCAGCCCCTTAATGCTGTGCACCCGCCGCCGGCGCCTGGTCCGGCACCACGAACTGCGTCTCGCCCGGCTTGAGCAGGTGCAGTTGCTTGCGGATCTCCTGCTCCTGGATGGTCGTACCCTTCCTCAGCTTGTTGTTGCGCTCCTCGCGCGCGGCCAGCTCGGCCTTCAGCGCGGCGTTCTCCACTTCCAGCCGCTGCATCTCCCGATGCTTCTCCATCAGCGCGGGAACACCGTGCGGGCCGCGGAGCACCGCATAACCGTATGCGGATGCCAAAACAATAGCGATCACAACCGTCAACCGCCAAAATGCATTCATAGACGCGCGCGCATGGCCTTACAACGTTTATAATCTGTTTGGCCCGAAACGTCCAGTGGGAAATCCAGGAACCGCACCGTGACCGACAAAATCGTGGTCCTCAGCACCTGTTCCTCCCGTGAGGAAGCCGACCGAATCGCCTGGCAACTGGTGGACCAGCGCCTGGCCGCCTGCGTGAGCGTGGTCCCCGGCGTGGGCAGCGTCTATCGCTGGCAGGGCGCGGTGGAGCGAGCCGAGGAGGTCCTGCTGATCGTCAAATCGTCGCGCGCTCTGTTCCAGCCATTGCGCGCGCGCATCGAGCAATTGCATTCCTACTCCACGCCGGAGATCGTCGCGCTGCCCATTGTCGACGGCGCCGAGGCATACCTGAGCTGGATGGCCGTCGAACTCGGGCCCGCGAGCGTATCGGAATGACGCCGGCCGCATCCGAACGGCCCACCCACGCGCGCCACATTGTGATTGCCTTCGCCGTCACCCTCGCCGTGCTGTCCTACGTCAGCCGCGTTTGCACCTCCCAGGCCGCGGCGCAGAAGCCACTCCCCGGCCACATGTCCACGCTGGTCGGCGATTTGCACCTCACCACGCAACAGCTCGGCTGGATCTTCGCGGCCTTCGGCATTTCGTACGCCCTGTTCGAGATCCCCACCGGATGGCTGGGCGACTGGCTGGGGCCGCGCCGCGTGCTCATGCGCATCGTCATCTGGTGGTCCATTTTCACGGCGGCCAGCGGCTGGATGTGGAACGCCACCTCCCTGTTTGTAGTGCGCTTTCTGTTCGGCGCCGGCGAGGCGGGCGGGTTCCCCAACCTCACCAAAGTCTTCACCACGTGGCTGCCGCGCCGCGAGCGCCTGCGCGCACAGGCCATCATGTGGACGGCCGCGCGATGGGGCGGAGCATTCACGCCGCCGCTGGTGGTGCTTCTGCTGCACTGGGTGAACTGGCGGTGGGCGTTCGTGGTGTTCGGCGCGCTCGGAGTGGTCTGGGCCGTGCTCTTCTTCCTCTGGTTTCGCGACGACCCGCGGCGCCATCCCGGCGTGAACGCGGCCGAAGCGGCCATCATCGGCGACGCTCCGAAAAACGCCTCCGGTCATGGCGACGTGCCCTGGGGCCGGCTGGTGCGTTCCGGCTCGGTGTGGCTGCTGTGGGCCCAATACTTCTGCCTCACCTACCCGTGGTCGTTCTACATCACGTGGCTGCCCAACTATCTGAAGTCCTGGAATCTCACCGATCGCGCGGCCTCGTCGCTGGCCGTTCTCCCGCTGTTGTGCGGCGGATTCGGGTGCATGTTCTGTGGCGCCGTCTCGCCCATGCTGGTGCGCTGGCTGGGCGGTGACGTGCGCCGCAGCCGCCGCCTGTGGGGGACCTCCGGCCTGCTGGCCGCGGCTTGTTTCCTTGTTGTCGCCATCCACGCGCACACTGCGGTGTGGGCCGTCGTCGCCCTGGCCCTGGCTAGCTTTTCGAACGACGTCACCATACCGCCCGCCTGGGCCGCGTGCATGGACATCGGAGGCAGGCACGCGGGCACCGTCTCGGGTTCCATGAACATGATGGGAAACCTGGCCACGTTCGTGGCGCCGGCCATGGGCGGCTGGCTGATCCACGATTTCATGAACCGCGCCGGATACAACTCGTTCATCTGGGTGATGGCCGCCGCATACGTGGTGGGCGCCGTTTGCTGGCTGTTCATCGATCCGGTTACCCCGCTCGACCCCGATGCAACTTCCCACTGAGCTGGCGCAAGCTATCGGACAGGAGGCGGCCCGGCACGATCGCGGGGCTCTGGCAAAGGCGGTGGCCGCCGTTTCCCATCGTTATCACGCCGCCGGCGCGCGTGCCACCGGAAGGCTGAGCGAGGTGGAACGCGCGGCCTACCTGGCCGTCCGCATGCCGGCCATCTACGGCGCGCTACGCATGGTGTTCGAAGAGCTGCGCGAGAGGATTCCGGACGCGCCCGTGCAATCGCTCCTCGACCTCGGCGCGGGGCCGGGCACGGCGGCCTGGGCAGCGGTGGCGGCCATCCCCGCTCTGTCGGAGATCCTGTGCTTGGAGCAGGACCGCGAGTTCATCGCCGTGGGCCGGCGGCTCGCTTCGGCGTCGCCGAGTCAGGCCGTGCGCGATGCTCGCTGGACAGAGGCCAACCTGCGCGCGGACCCCCTCCTGCCGCCTGCCGATCTTGTCGTTCTCTCCTATGTAACCGGCGAGTTCGAGAGCGCCGCCCGGTTGATCGAGCGCGCCTGGTCCGCCGCGCGCATCGCCCTCATCGTGATCGAACCAGGGACGCCGCGGGGCTTTGCCTCTGTTCGCGCCGCGCGCGATCAGCTCACCCGCTCCTCCGCCGCCATCGCCGCGCCCTGCCCGCACGCCGGCGAGTGTCCCATGAAAGACCCCGACTGGTGCCACTTCGCCGCACGCATCGAACGGACCCGGCTGCACCGCCAGCTTAAGTCCGGCGACCTCGGCCATGAAGACGAGAAGTTTTCGTATGTCATCGCGTCCCGCCTGCCGGTGCGCCCCGCCGAATCGCGCATTGTGCGCCATCCGTGGATCGAACCCGGTCTGGTGCGGCTGGAACTCTGCACCGTGGAAAGGCTGCGAACGCGCCCGGTGCGCAAGCGCGAGGGGGAGCCGTTCCGCCGCGCCCGCAAAGCGCGTTGGGGCGGGGAATTTCGAGTATAATCCCCACATGCGACCGAGCGTCGTTTTGTTGCTGCTGTTATTCGTACTTGTATCGGCGGCAGACCCGGACTATTCCGGGATTTGGAAGTTAAATGTGGACCGCAGCGATCCGCAAAGCACCAGTGAGCCAGCCGCCGCGACGTTGCGTATCGAACAGCGCGGCGTGAAAATCCATTGCACCGAGCTGCCGGTGGGCGGGGGCGCCCCGGTCAGTTGGGATTACACTACGGATCAGAAGGACGCCCGGTACAAGATCGGCGATGCCGCCCGCAACAGCCGCCTGAAATGGGAAGGAAATGCGTTGCTGGTGAACACCCTGGTGAATGGCCGGAACCGCAGTTACACGGTGATGGATCGCTGGAAAATGTCCAGGGACGGAAAAACGCTCACCATCCAGCGGCAGGTGGAATCCCTGTCCGGCGAGAGCGAAGTGCTGCTCATTTACGAAAAACAGGACCGCTAAGGCAGCACCACTTATTGGAGGCCTGGAGCGCATGGTGGCACCGGCTTCAGCCGGTGGTCTACAGTGGAATCTGGGTCTCTTATGAGTACGTTTGGAACCGTGTCCCCCGAACCTGAGGTGCGCAAGCTGCGCAAGGCGCCGCGCCCCGTCCCCGCGGACGCCGACGGTGTCTCCCCGCGCGTGCAGGACGCCCTGGCGCGTTCGAGCAAACTGCTGCTCGCGCTGCAGAGGCCGGAGGGCTGCTGGTCCGGCGAGCTCACCGCCGACTCCACGCTCGAATCCGACTACGTACTGCTGCAACTCTGGCTGCATGAGCCTGACAGCCACGGCTGGAATCCGCCCACCCGCGCGCGCATCGACAAAGCCTGCGCCGCCGTGCTCGATCGCCAGTTGCCCGACGGCGGCTGGTCCATTTACACGGGCGGCCCGGCGGAGATCAGCGCGTCGGTGAAGGCGTATTCGGCCCTGAAAATCGCCGGCTATGAAGCGTCGCACCCGGCCATGATCCGCGCCCGCCACACCATTCTGAAGCTGGGCGGAATTCAGGGGGCCAACAGCTACACCAAGATCAACCTGAGCCTTTTCGGGCTATATCCGCGGCGCTACGTGCCCAGCGTGCCCCCGGAAATCACGCTCCTGCCGGGCGACGTGCTCTACCAGATGTCCTCGTGGAGCCGCGCCATTCTGGTGCCCCTCTCCATTGTCCAGGCCGCCGGAAACGAGCGCTACGCTCCCGAAGGCGTCGCGCTGGACGAAATCTTCCTGCCCGACGTCAAGCTGAAGATACCCTCGCGCGAGCGCCTGTCGGTATTCTTTCTGCACCTCGATCGCGTCATCAAGCTCTGGGAACGGCGCGGCTCGAAGGATGTTCGCTCGGCGGGCTTGCGCGAAGCCGAGCACTGGGTGATCGATCGCACGCGCTACACCGACGGGCTGGCCGCCATCTATCCGGCCATGATGTACACCATCATGGCGCTCGATTCGCTCGGCTACGCCGAGGATCATCCGGACCTGGTGGAGGCCATCCGCCAGTTCGACAATCTGCTCATCGAAACACCGGACCGTTTCCAGTTCCAGCCCTGTTACTCGCCGGTGTGGGATACCGCGCTGTCGGCATACGCGCTGGGCGAGGCCGGCATCCTCTCCGCCGCGGAGTTGACGCGCGCGGCCGACTGGATGCTCACCAAGGAAGTCCGCCGCAAGGGCGACTGGAGCGTGAAGCGCCCGAATCTCGAACCCGGCGGCTGGGCCTTCGAGTTCGCCAACGAGTATTACCCCGACATCGACGACACCGCCCAGGTGCTGCTGGCGTTTCGCCACGCCAAAGCGTCGGATGCGGATGGGCAGGCGCGCGCCACCCGCCGGGCGCTCCACTGGATCATCGGCATGCAGGGCTCCGATGGCGGCTGGGCCGCTTTTGACGTGGACAACAACTGGCAGATCCTCAACAAAATCCCTTTTGCCGACCACAACGCCATGCTGGACCCGAGCTGCCCGGACATCACCGGGCGCGTTCTGGAAGCGCTGGCGCGGCACGGTCTGGGCCAGTACGATCCGGCCATCCAGGGCGGCGTGCGCTACCTGCTGGGCTCCCAGGAGCAGGACGGGAGTTGGTACGGCCGCTGGGGCGTCAACTACGTGTACGGCACGTTTCTCGCGCTGCGCGGATTGCGCGCGTCCCGCGTGGCCGCGGCCGCGCCGGCCATGCAACAGGCCGCGCAGTGGCTTCGCACGGTGCAGAACGCGGACGGCGGCTGGGGAGAAAGCTGCGCCAGCTACGAGGCGCATCGCTTCGTGGCGGCGCCCAGCACGCCGTCGCAAACCGCGTGGGCCTTGCTGGGCTTGCATGCGGCCGGCGATACGAATTCGGGGACGGTGCGCCGCGGGCTCGACTGGCTGGTGGATCGCCAGCTACCCAATGGCGACTGGGCCGAAGAAGTCATGACCGGCACGGGCTTTCCACGCGCGTTCTACCTGCAGTACCACCTCTATCGCCACTACTTTCCGGTGCTCGCGCTGGCCATGTTCGGGGTTGGAGCAAAGCCGGCCGTGGCAAGTGCGTAGCGTGCGGTAGCAAAGAGAAGCCCTGAAGCCGCTGGTACGAAATTGCCTCATCGACAGTTTCCCTGTATCCTGTGGCGTTACCCTGAGAGCAGGAGCCGCAGCAATGGAAGTGCAGCTTACATCAGATCAAAAAGCATTTGCCCGCCGCGCCGTTGAAACCGGACGATTGCGCGGTGAGGAAGAGGCGGTACAGGAAGCCCTTTCGCTGTGGGAAGACCGCGAACGCCGGCGCGTGGAGTTTCTGGCTTCGCTCGATCGTTCCCGCGCGTCCCTTGCCCGCGGCGAAGGCCGCGAGATCACGCAGGAATCCATGCGGGAACTTGTCGCCGAAGTGAGAGAACGCGGCCGCGCCCGCCTTATCGCTCAATTGGCGAACGCCCACAAATGGCCCACCGAGTAGCCGGAGAAGTTGAGGTCGATCTTGACAACATCTGGCTTTACGTGGCTTCTTTTTTCTGGCCAGCTTCCCCTACGCCGGACGATTACCACTAAACAGGGAGAACCACCCATGACCATGAAAAACCCGCCACACCCCGGAGGCGTCGTTTTGCGCCAGTGCATCGAGCCACTGGGCTTGACCATAACGCAGGCAGCCGAAGCCCTGGGAGTGACGCGCAACACGCTCTCGGAACTCGTGAATGAGAACCGCGGCATTTCTCCTGAAATGGCCGTCAGGTTATCGAAGGTTTTCGGCGGTACCGAAGACGGCTGGCTTGTGCAACAGGCCCAGTACGACCTTGCCCGGGTCCGCCGCGACCGCATTAAGCTTAAACGGCTGGAATTCGCTTAACGGTTCGCAGCGGCCGTTCCGTGATTCACAAAGGGTCCTTTATGCGACGCAAGAAACCTCTCCGAATGCCGGTAGCGCGGATACTACGCGACAGTCTTAGTTCCTGGGAGATGTCGGCGCCTTCCGTATAGGCTTGTCGGCGTCGGCGTCGTTGTTCGGAGTGGTATCGACGTAATACTCGCCTCGAACCAAGCGGTATGAATTGGTGACTTTGAGCGCCTCGCAACCCTCCGTATGGGTTGGAATATCCGAAACGGATACGGCCCCTGATGCGAAATGCATCGTCAGAACGTGCCGCTGACACGCGGAATCGAGTTCTTCGCCTCCGTAAGAAGCGATGAGGCCCTGGTCGTCCCAACGGTCAATGCCATATTCGTTCTTATAAAGTTCACCGATACCCACCACAGCCTTCGTCGGAGATAGTGTGACTCCGAATTCCACGCACTTCCTGCTGTCTGATGCCCAATTCTCACACTCGATCTCAACTTGCTGTGGAAACACGAGCTGCTTGTCAGGGCCGGACGATTCAGATACCCACACGCCGTCGACGATTCGATGGTGGGAATCTCCGTCTACCGGTCGGTCAGGAAGTGACAGAAGCTTCAGCCGTCCATTGTGAAAAAGCTCGGCAAGACCGCTGTTCGTCTGTGCGGAGCTACTAACGCAAAACCCTAACGCGAACATCACGATGACACGCACCGCGTCTCCTTCCCCTTCGCGACCAGTACGCGACCTCCGGGTGGTCCGAAAGGGGATTATACGTCAAATCCCGATCCTCTCCACTTCCTCCACGTTGACGTCATCGTTGCGCCGGTCGTAGAGACCGGTGGTTTTTGCGTTCGAGTGCCCGGCCATGCGTTGCGCGACCTCGAGACGCCCGCCATTCGTGAGGTAGTCTGTAATCCCCGTGGCGCGGAAGGTGTGGCAGCCTATCGGGGTCTCAATGCCGCCGTCGGCGGCGCGGCGGCGCACCATGCGCCACATCCACGCGGAGCATGAGCCTGTCGGAGAGCTCGCCCGTCTTTCCGATCGCAGAACGGAACAACGGCGCTTTGCGATCGCCGCGGATCCCCGCAGCCTCGATGTACGCGTCCAGATATTCTTCCAGCTTGTGGTGGCACGGCACCTCGTTCACCTTGCCGTTCTTCTCGCGCAGACGCAGCCACCAGCGTTTCTTCTGCGGGAAGTAGTCCTCAACCGTGAGGGCCACGACGGCGCCGACACGGGCGAACGTGTACGTCATCACGGCAATGATGGCGCGGTCGCGAAGGCCGACCACGGTCGCCACGTCCATGCCGGCGAGCAGCGCTGTTGCTTCCTCGGAGGACAGCACCGGTGTTACGCCCTTGCTCACCGAGTGCCGCGGGCCCCGGACGGCGTGTGCCGGGTTCGCCGGCACCACCTGCCCCGTCACCAGCCAGTCGAACAACATGCGAATGCCGGCGAGGTGTTGCTTGACCGAGGGCGGCGACATTTCCCGCAGGAGCTGCTCGACGTGGGCGGCCACGTGCATCGGTTGGACGCCGGGGAGTTCGCCAATCCCCTGCGCTTCGCACCAGCGCAGGAAGTCGCTGGCCGCCCGCGCATATGCTGCCCGCGTGTTCCGGTTGCTGATGTTGACGGTGAAGAATTCGAGGAGGCGCCGCGCGGCTCCCTGCCCTGCCCAGGCGATCAGCGCCGGAAGCGCAGGCCCTCCTGCCGCGTTTCTGGTGACGGCCAGTCCTGTCATTTGGGATGCTTTCTGGTCAGGAGTGTGCAAACCGCCGCGCACACGGCGACGGCAAATTCGGCCTCTTCCAGCGCAGGTTCGGTACCTTCCTTCCCATGCCTTGCGCCTTCGTCCGAGGCGTAACCGTAAACCCCCTCGATCCCCTTTTTGAGCGCCGGGTGGAACAGGCCGGAGTTCTTCTTGAGATACTCTCCGAGCGTCATCGTTGCACCGGTTATTTCGCCCAACACACACTCGACGGAATTGATTGCCTGTGCGACCGCGCCGCAGGTATTGGGTTTTGGCCTTGCGGAAAGTGCGCCGATCGCGGCTCGCAGATGCCCGGCCGCGGTTGGCTTGGCGTCCTCTTCCAGTGCAACGACGGCCGTTCTTAAGGTGCCTTCAAATGCTTCGTCTCCCCTGATGACAACCTCGCCATTGACGAGTTGCCAGCCAATGCCCCATCTGACAAAGGCCTCATTCATCGCCTTTGCGAAGGCGACCGCTTCGTCCTTTTGAAACAGCCCAGAAAGCTCTTCGACGATTTCGTAGAACTGAAACCACGGGCATTTATAGATGAGTCGCGCGGCCTCATCGAAGGCCAGGGATCCGTCGATTGAGTTCTCCGGTATATCATCCGTCACTTGGCAAAACAGGTTGCGCAGGACGACGCCGCCGAGACCAGCCAACTTTAGCGATCTGAGAACATCAAGGAATCTGGTGCGCAAACCATTTGGCACGGCGTCGCGGATTACAGTGCCTTCTCGCGGGCCGGACAGTCCATGGCGGCGGCTGAAAGGCGCTTCGCTCATGGGAGCGAGCCTATCACGTCCCGCCGTTTAGCGCAGCATAAGGCCCTTTATGTTGCGCGACCCTCGGTCGGGAGGCTAGGCCCCAGCGCATGGCGCTGCCTCACAAAGCCTCACTCCGCCCGTGCCAGCAGACCCCGCCCGCGTAGCCAGTTCGCCAGCAGCACCTGCCACAGGGACAGCGTCGCGTCTCTCGCCGCCAGGCCAACGCCGTGCGGGCCGTGCTCGAACACGTGCAGCTCGGCGGGCACGCCGACCTTCCGCAACGCCTCATAGAACAGGATGCTGTTCTCCACCGGCACCACGTTGTCGTCGCTGGTGTGGAACAGGAACGTCGGCGGCGTCTCCCCCGTCACCTGCGTTTCATTGGAGAGCAGCGCCACCAGCGCGGGATCCGGATTCTCTCCAAGCAGGTTCGTCCGCGAGCC
>CAYVPZ010000017.1:0-15993 GCA_964453955.1 uncultured Solibacteraceae bacterium
ACCAGGCCCACGTTGTTGACGGCCTGCTTCATTTTTTCGTGATCGCCTTTATAGGTCTGGGCGATCAGCTCGTCGATTTTGCCGCCGGAAATCTGCGCCAGGATGCGGTTACCTTCGCCGATGGGCAGCAGAATGGCGTCCAGCATGACATTCACGCCCTGCACGATCTCGGCATACGCGCCCCGGAACGCTTCCGGCTTGCCGCGCTCGCCCAGCCGCCCCTCCCGCGACGCCTCCGTCAAACGCGCCAGTTCCTTCTGCAAGCCCTGCAGAACCACGGCTACGTTGTTCACCGCCTGCTTCATCTTCTCGTGATCGCCCTTGTAGGTCTGGGTAATCAGCTCGTCGATCCGGCCGCTGGAAACCTGGGCGAGGACCCGGTTGCCTTCGCCGATGGGCAGCAGAATGGCATCCAGCATGTCGTTGATGCCCTGCACAATCTCGCGGTGAAGACCGTGAAACTGATCGGGCCTGCCGCGCTCTTCCAGACGTCCCTGGCGGGATGCGTCCACCAGACGCAGGATCTCGTGCGATAAGCCCTGCAGCTCCTGATCCGCCGCCTTCCCGGGCGCGTCATAGTCGGCGACGGCGGTACCGCCGTTGCCGGGAGCGTGCGGCCTGCTTTTACCGTTGGCTTTATGTAACATGTATGCTGTTTTCCTTTCGCATGAATGCGTTCGCGGGCGTTGAGGGTTGGCTGCGTGAACCGTGGTGGCGGCTGTCCTGATACGCTGCCTGGACGGCGCTCTGGATCAGACGGTGCGGATCGAGAATGAGGGCCACGGTTCCGTTGCCGAGGATGGTGGCTCCCGATACCGTGGGGACGTCGCGATACACCCGGCCCAGGTTCTTGATGACGGTCTGATGATTTCCGAGTACTTCGTCCACGGCCAGCCCGTAGTGTCCGTCCTCGGTTTCGACTACCATGATCTGCTCGCACTCCGGCGGCGGCGTGTGCATTTCGAAAAACTCGCTCAGCCGGATGTAGGGAATGGTCTCGCCGCGCACGCTGGCCAGACGATTCCCGTGCGCGTTTTCGACGTCCTGCCGGGTCAGCTCGACGCACTCCAGACTGTTGGCCAGCGGCAGTATGAAGTTGGCGTTTCCTACCCTTACCAGCAGCCCGTCTATGATGGCCAGCGTCAGCGGCAGGCGGAGGGTTACGGTGAGGCCGGCGCCCGGCCTGCTGCCGATCTCGATGGAGCCGCGCAACGCGTCCACGCTGCGGCGGACCACGTCCATGCCCACGCCCCGGCCGGACACGTCGGTAACCTCCCGCGCCGTGGAGAAGCCTGGCGCCAGGATCAGGGAGAAAAGCTCGGATTCCGAGAGCGGGGCCGAAGCGTCGATCAGCCCCTGCTCGATGGCCCGCGCGCGCACGGCCTGAACGTCCAGACCGCGCCCGTCGTCGCTTACCCGGATTAGTACCTGGGCACCGGAGTGCAGGGCGGACAGGCGAATTGTGCCGGTGGGCGGTTTGCCGGCGGCGCGGCGCGCTTCCGGGGACTCGATGCCATGGTCCAAGCTGTTGCGGATCAGGTGAACCAGCGGATCGTTGAGTTGATCGATGACCGTCTTGTCCAGCTCCGTGTCGGCCCCCTCGATGGCCAGATCCACCTGCTTGCGCAGTTCGATACCCAGATCGTGCACCAGCCGGCGGAACCGTTCGAAGGTGCTGCGCAGGGGCAGCATGCGGATGCTCATGGAGTTTTCGCGCAACTCCGCGGTGAGCCGGTCGATCTCCTCGGAAATGGCCAGGATGTCCGGATCGTCCCGGCGAGCCGAGACCTCGCTCAGGCGGGCCTGCACGGTGACCAGTTCGCCCACCAGATTCACCAGTTGATCCAGCTTTTCGGCCGATACCCGTATGCTGGACGCTGCTCCCGGCCCGCGGGCGGCCGGAGCGATCCCCGCGTCCCTCTTTTCCGCGGGAGCTGGCGCGGCGGCGGCCTCGGCGTCGCTGGAAACCGGCTCAATCCGCAGATCGCAGTCGTCTTCGACAAAAATGAAGACGTCCCGGATGGCCTCGCGCCCGGCGGCGCTTTTCAGAACCATGTCCCAGGCGGCGTAGCAGCGCTCCGGATCGATCTCCCCCAGCGGGGGAATGGCGGTATTGTCGAGCTGGACCTGGAGTTGCCCCAGCCCGCGCAGCTCGCGCAATAGAATCAGCGGGTTGGTCCCATTCCGCAACAGGTGGGGACCGGGCCGAAAATGGACCAGCCACTCCGCGGATACACCCGGCTCGTCGGCGCTGGCTTCACGGGGCGGCGGCTCCTCCTGGTGAGGTTGCGGCGAACTGGTCAACCGGCCCAGTTCGGCAAGAAGGTGGTTGGTGCAGTCCTGATCGGCGGCGCCCCCGCCGGCGGCAGCATCCAGCATGAGCCGGATCTGATCGCCGGCGGCGAGAGAGAGATTGATGAGGTCGGGGGTGGCGGCGAGCTCGCCCTTGCGCAACTGGTCGAACATCGCCTCCAGATTGTGCGCGAACGCGGCGATGTCGTCGAAGCCGAACATCGCGCCCGATCCCTTGATGGTGTGTAACGCCCGGAATGCCCGCCCGACGAGTTCCGGGTCGTCGCGCTTTTGCTCCAGTTCCAGCAGCGCGGCTTCCAGTTCGGTGAGCAACTCGCGGGCTTCCTCGTGGAACCCCTGCTTGAATCGGTCGGTCACCCGGTTATCCTCGCCGGCACCCCGGGCATCCCGGGAAAGCCCGCGCCGCGCACCGCGACGATCGCCGCATCCGACGCGCTGCCCACGACCTCCGCGCCCGTCCGCGCGGCCTCGCGCCCCGCGGCCCACAGCAGTTGCATGATGGTGATGTCGATCTCCTCCACGTCCTCCAGATCCAGCTTCAGGTCCTTGCCGGCGGCGAGCCATTCGAGCAGCAGTTGTTTTAATTCCGCCGCCGAGGCAATGGTGGCCTGACCCTCCAGCCTGAGCAGCCACTGGGATTCATCCCGCTGGAGTGTTATGGGCATCACAGTTTAAGGGAATGTGCACAGACCGGACCGCGGTCGCGCCGCTGGCGCCACGGTTCGTTTCGCCGCTAGTAGTAGTACCCAGCGGCCCGGATAATTCTCGCTGCCCGGAGAGATAACACCTGTTCCACACCTGCGGTACGATGGCAGGAACAGGTTGGGAATTCATCCGACCGATGGGAGGAGTGTTTGTGCTGACGCGAATGTCTGTGCTGCGAATGTCCTGGCTGCTCAGTGCCGGGGTAGTTGTCCTCATCGCGGCGGATCCCACCTGGAAGAGTAAACCGATGTCCGACTGGACCGAACAGGACGCTCGTCAGGTCATCACGGATTCACCGTGGGCCAGGACCGTGGAGGGCGTCATCGGCGCCCTGCAGACAGAGGATGAACGCAGGGAAGGTGGAAATATGGGACTGCCGAAAGGCATCGGCTACGACGGGTTTTCCGACGACCGGCCCAGACCCCAGCGTCCGACCAGTCCCCTCGATGTCGTGAAGCCGGAGAGCCCCATTTCCAAGACGCGGCCGTTAATCAGGCTGCAGCTTCGTTGGGAGAGCGCTCTTCCCATTCAGGTCGGGGAACTGAAATCCCATGTCGTTGCGCCGCCCACTTCGGCGGATTCGGGTGAAGGCTATATCATGGCCGTCTATGGCATCCCCAACGCCAACGTCAAGGGCGATCCAAGGACTCTGGGGGAACCGCTGAGGAGCCAGGCGGTGCTGAAGCGGGAGGGGAAGAAGGACGTGAAGCCATCGAGCGTGGAGGTTTTCCAGCGGGAAGACGGCCTGGTAATCGTCTACGTGTTTCCACTTTCGGCGGAGATCACCAGGAAAGACCAGATCGTCGAATTCCAGGCGCGCATTGGCCGGGTTGGCGTCGCGCAGCATTTCATTGTTGGGGACATGGAGTTCCAGGGCAAGTTAGAACTGTGAGAACGTCCGGTTTCAGCCCCAGCTCCGGGCACTTGTCGCATTGAATCAACTTCCGGCACCGTTCCTTGCCGCACGAGACAGTTCCCAACTGGCCGAGGATCACGCGCTCAATGTGCCGGCCTGACCAGCCGTGAACCAGAACCAGGTCTCCCGCGCGCAGTTCCGTTTTCAGGAAGGCGGACGCCTCCGGCAGAGTCCGAAAGGCGAGTGCCGATTGCGGTTCCATTCCGGCCACGATGGCGGCTCTGGCGGAGATTCGCGACTCGGGTCCCACGAACACAGCCATGTCGGCGGCACGCCGCACCCGCCGTCCTATATCGCGAAAGCGCGGGCCGGTAGTAAGGCCGGTGTCGAGGATATCCCCCACGATCACCACGCGCCGCGCCACGCCGGCGTCCCGTAATACATCGAGCGCGGCCTCCAGCGTGGGAAGAGAGGGATTGAACTCGTCGCGAAGGACGGTGGCCCCGTTTCCGAGAACCATCGGTTGCATCCGCCCCGGAACGGGCTGAATGTCCCGGAAGCGCGCCGCGGCCCGCTCCAGAGGGACACCGCAATGAACGGCCACGGTGAGAGCGGCAAGAGCGGAAGGAAGCAGTTGCTCTCCCACGAAGTTCGTTTCCACCCACTGCGCCTTGCCGCCGCAGCGGACGCGAAAGCCGAGACGGCCGGGCCACTTTGCGGAAACCTCGGTAGCATTGAGGTAGCACTCGGGAGCCCGGCCAAACGTCCGCACAGGCCCCCGGCACCCCGCCTGCATGGCCAGCACTCGCGGATCGTCCGCGTTCAGAATGGCGCAACCTCCCTTCCCGAGGCGGCCCAATAGCTGCGCTTTCTCGGCGGCCATCGCTTCCAGAGTGGGGAAAGCGTTGGAATGAATGTTGAGCACCGTCAGCACAACGGCGATATCTGGCGCAATCATCCACGAGGCTCGGTGCAGCGCGCCGGGCTCTCGCGTCCCCACCTCAATTACGGCGAAACGATGCCAGAACCGTGTCCGGAGGATGGTCCGCGCCAGGTGCCGCCGCGCGTTCCTCCCGCCCGGCGTCCAATTGGTGGGGGCGTGGGCGGAGAGAATGGCGCCCAGAGAATCGGTGGCCGTGGTCTTCCCGGCGCTGCCCGTGACTGCGATGAACGTTGTCCGGAACAGGAGCCGCCGCCAGAGGAAGGCGCAGGCGCTGAGAAGGTAGCCGAGTACAACCTTCTTTTGCCAGCGCATACGCATCATGGGACCGACATTAGAACGTGAACCTCGCGGAAACCTGAATCTGCCGCGACGTCGTTGTGGTGGTGGTGATCTGCCCCGCGCTGCCGAGGCGCGAAGTCGTGCTGTCGAACAGGCTGGTTCCCGAAGGAATCTGGAAGTTCGGATGATTGGCCACGTTGAATACTTCCCCGCGCAGGCGGAAGGACTGCTTCTCCCGTATCTGAAATGTCCTGTCCACCGCGAAATTGACCATCACCAGCCCCGGCCCAAGCAGTACGTTGCGCCCCAGATCGCCCAGCGTCCCGGCGGCCGGCAGCGAAAAGGCCAGCGGATTGAAATACTGCACGGGACCGCCGGTGACCAGGGGCTGCCCGGGGACGAGATTGGGCCGTTCCGACTGAATGTTCGACGAGCCGCCCAGGTTGGCATTGTCGAAACCGATGACCGGGGAGAATGGATTGCCGGATTGCGCCTGCACCGTTCCGTCCAGTTGCCACCCGCCGAACACCATGTTCGCTGTTCGGGACTCCGGGCGGGGCAGATCGTAAATGAAGTTTGTGGCGAAGGTAAAAGGGCAATTGAAGTCCGACGGACCGCGGTTGTAGCGGAAGTTGTATATGGTGGGAACGGTCAGGTCGGCATAGAAGTCGCTCATGACGGCTATGGAATCGTCGTCGATGGATTTGCTCCAGGTGAATTTGCTCTGCACGCGAAGACTCTTGAGAACGGTCATCTGCAGTCCCGCGTTCAAGCTGTGGTAGACGGAGTCGAAAGAAGGCGTCCGCAGATCGATGCTTGAAAACGCCGGGTTCACCAGCGGGGCCTTCGCCGAGAAGTAGATCTGCCCGTCGGGGAGGAACTGCGGCTGGGGCGTGTCCATGTTGCTTATGCCTCCCTCCAGATGAAGACCGCGCGAGCCGGCATATCCAATCTGCCCGACGATGTTACGCCCAAATTCATGCTCCACCACCAACTGGTCCTGAATCACATAGGGTTGACTGGGGTGGTAGGCAAGGATGTTCAGGGCCAGTTGCCCGGGGGCCGACCCGATGGCCTCCAGGGCGTCCGGGAACACGGGCTTACTGATGGAATAGCGGTCAAAGAACGGGGGCATGTACAAACCGGCCACGATCAACTCGCGCGTTCCCAGCAAATCGTAAAAAATGCCGCCGCCCAGGCGCACCACGGTGCGGCCGTTGCCCCAGGGGTCCCAGGCGAGCGACGCGCGCGGCGCGAAATTCAGCTTCGAAGGATTAATGTAGAGCGGGCCGCCGACCACGATGCTGCTGTCCGCGAGGGGATTGGGAAGAGTGGCCACTTTGCCGTTGCGCTCCGCTGGCGTGGTGGCCGTTTCGTAGCGCAAACCCACGCCGAACGTCAGGTGGCGGGTGAGGCGCACGTCATCCTGCACGTATCCGGCATACTCCTGCATGCTCCAGTGCCGCAGCGTGCCGGAGCCCGGCGCCAGAATGCTGAGCTTGGCGGGCTGCGCTTCGAGAAAGCTCTCGAGGGAGGTGAACTGATAATAGCCGGCGCGGTCGAGGTCGCCGGTCTCATCGAGCAGAATCTCGTCGAAGCTGCCGCCCGCGGATATCTTCTGTGCGCCAGCGATTCTGGTGAGCGCATAGCTGGCCTGGCCGTCGCTCAGGGTGAAATACATGGGCGTGGTGCGCGCGGGGGTCCCTCCGAAACTACCCAGGCCGGTGACCAGCAGCGCACCCACGTTCTGGCCGGGAACGAAGGCGTCCGCGGCCACAGCGGGCGAGGAGGTAACCACGCTCCCGTTTTCGATCTGGCTGAAGCCGGCGTGGAACTCCTCAACCGTATTCGCCGAGGGCACATACTGGGCTTCGGCCTGCACCATGTTGTCGTGCGAATTGTTCCGGTAGGACCAGATCTGGAATATGTCGCCGGTGGCGGAATCCGACTCGTCGAAAGTGTAATGCGTGTTGAAGCGCCAGCGCTCGCTGCGGACGTAGTCGAGTTTTCCGGTGGCAAAGTCTTCGTGGGTGCCGGTGGGAACCGGCGCGCTATAGTTGCCGGTCCCGTTGCCCAGATCGGCGCCGTTGGGCAGCGGATAGAAGGCCAGATACGGGAGGATTTTGGCGGACACTTTCACCTGCGTGAGGACGCCGTTTACCGGCAGCAGGCCTTCCCGTGCCTGGGCGTCCGGTGTGGCGATGGTTTCGGTGTTGTTGGACGCGATGCGGATTCCCTCGTAATTGAACATGAAGAACAGCTTGTCCCTGAAGATGGGCCCGCTGAGCAGACCACCGAACTGGTTCTGGCGAAACGCCGGTATCGGTTGATCGGCGGCATCGAAATAGTTCTTGGCGTCGAAGGCGCTGTTGCGCAGGTATTCGTAAAGAGAGCCGTGAAATTCGTTGGTTCCCGATTTCGACACGGCGGTCAGAACGCCCCCGTCGGTGCGCCCGTATTCGGCGCTGAATGGCGCGGTCACCAGGTTCAGTTCGGCGATGGCTTCCAGACCGAGAAGATGACCCGCCGCGCTGGCCGGGGCGGAGCCGGTGGCGTCGTTGATATAAACGCCATCCAGACGGAACGCGTTTTCGCTGGGGCGCGAACCGTTCACGGAAATGTGCACGCCGAGGCCGGTGTTGATGCTCTCGGTGGCGGTGGCCGGAGCCTGCACGCCCACCTGCTGCGAAGCCAGATCGAACACGTCCCGTCCGTTGAGCGGCAGCGCGGCAAGCTGCTGCTGGCTGATGGCGCCGGCCCACGCGCCCGGCTGCGTGTCCACCGGCTGCGGATCGGCGGTCACCACCACGGTCTCCTGAGAGGCGCCCAGTTTCAACTGCGCGTCGGCGCGCAGCGTGCGGCCCGCGGTTAACTCGAGGCCGTCGACTCGCAAAACCTCGAACCCGCGCTGGGTGACCTCCAGAGAATACGTGCCGGGCGCCAGGTCCGCCACCATATAGCGGCCTTCCCGGTCGCTGCTCACTTTGCGCTCGGCGTGGGTGGAGACCTCGAAAACGCGGATGCCGGCCGCGGCCACGGCTTGTCCGGAAGGATCGGTGACGGTTCCCGTGATGGACCCCAGAAGCTGGGCGTGCATGGGCGCCGCGGCGGCCAGTGCCCCCAGCAGGAGCGCGATGCGGAACAAGTAATGACGGGTTTTTTGCATGAATAGAATCGCTGCGTTCACTTCATTGTTCGGAGCGCTTCCAGAAATCGATTGTCGACGGACGCCGAGGCGTCCACATTGGCTGGGCACATGCTGTGCGCGGACATCCATTCCGTATAGCGGCGCATATCGTCCAGGTGGATTTTTCCATCCGGCTCAAACGTTGCCCGGCACCGTTCGCGGACGAGCTTTGGATCCAGATTGCTGCGTTTTGCGAACTCGTCGAGGAACCGCGGAGTCCGGCCGCGCAGAAAGTCGCCGGCGCCCCGGAAGTACGCGCGCAGAAACCGTGCGCCGGTGTCGACGGGGCCGTCCAGCAGGCGGCTTCCGAAGAAGATGTGAGAAAACTGATAATTTGGCAGCACGCTGGCCACGTTGGGGCCGGCCAGCAACCCCAGCGGCTCCAGTTCCGTGGTCAGGTCCGAGTCCGTCGAAATGAAGGCATCGATCGCGCCTTTGCGAACGGCGGCCATTCTCTCGGTCTCGGACATCTTCCGCAGCACCACGTCGCTCTCGCTCATTCCTTCGTGCTGCAACAGCGTGTCCAGCCAGAAAAGAGTCTGCGGCGTGGAAACGCTCATGCCGATTCTGGCGCCCTTGAGCTGGCGCATGCCGCGGGCGCCATGAGGATAACGCGCGCGGCTGACGAAAACCGTGCCGGCGGTTCCGCAGGATGGCGAGACGATCTCGCGGCCGGCCACCACGCGCACGCGCGCGCCGCGAACCACTGCGTTGATCATGGGCGGCCCGTAGGTGTTGAAGCTCCCATCCAGTTTGCCGCCCGCGAGCAACGGCAGCGACAAGGCCGTTCCGAGGTCCTTTACCAGGTCGATGTCGAATCCCGCGTCGGTGAAGTATCCCGACTCGTAGGCCACGTAAAACGGGCACATGGTGAGGCGGCTGTTGGCGGAGATGCGCAGCGTCATCCGCGATGTTTTCCGCGCCGGCTTCGCGCAGGAGGCCAGAATGCCCGCGCCGGCAAGGACAGGGGCAGACAGAAATGTTCTACGAAGCACGGGTGGCCTCCTCCTTCGTGCCCAGCAGGTGCAGCGGCAGCACCTTGCCGCTGCGCGTGGCGAACGGCTCGGCGACGACGGCTTCGAGGCCGCCCGAATGGGTCCACACGCGCGATGCCAGGGCGCCTCCATAGCAGGCGCGAATCTCCCGCAGCAGGAAATCGCGCACCGCGGCGGGCGGACCGGCGCCGGCCCGAGGACTGATGCGAATCTCCACCTGCGCCTGCCGGGCCCCGTCATACTCCACTAGTTGGTAGTCGCCTGGCCCCCCGCCGAAGCGTTCGGGCAGCGCGCTCTCCAGTATGCGCACGATATCGCCGCCCATCAGCGTGATGCCCTGGCCGGTGAGTTTTCCGTAACTGAAGATGTCGCGTATGCGCAGATGCATCCCAGCACGCGAGAACTCACACTCGCAGGACGCCGGTTCCAGAATGCCCGCGTCGTCCATCTCGGCGTTGATTAGAAAACGCGCGGCGAACGGCAGCAAATTGGTGAACAGCAGCGAGTTCACTTCCACATCCGAGAGTGGGGCGCGCCGGCGGCGGCCGATCACGGCTATTGCGTCGCGGTGCACGTGCACGCTGTTTCCGGTACGCATCTGCCGGCAGGCGCTGCCCACCGATCCCACCTCGGTAATGCCGTACTTGGGAAAGGCCTCGCACCCGGCAGCCTCGATGCCCGCCCGCTTTGCGGCGGTCAGCGCTTCGCCGTCCACCAGAAAAATGGTCCCGGCGATGTCCAGCCCCTCGTCTCGCGCGGCCGCGGCCACTCGTACGGCAGGGCTGACATAGCTGCGCATGACGCACGGACAACCTTCCCGCTTTCGCTCGGCGATCCACCGCGCCACGGGCGAAAAATCGTTCTCCGGCAGGTACTCGGGCAGCGGAAGTGGCGCGCCCATCAATCGCGCGGAGCGAACGATGCAGTGAGTCAGGGTGCGATAGTGGCCCGTATCCCGCCAGTGGCCGCTTTGCGCAAACCATTTGGCCGGCTTCTGGCCGGAGCGTATGCACCGCAGATTGTTTCCGATGCCCATGGACGAGGGCAGAATGGGGCGCACCTGCACGCTGGCCCGTCCGGCCAGGTCGAATTCGCGCCATTGCAGGCAACGATAGGCTTCCCGGTACGTCTGGAGCTGCGTGCTTTTTGGCGTCCTGGTTCCGGGGCTGCGGCTCCCGCTGCTGACGGTGATCATGCGGCCGCGCACCAGCGGATTCAGCAGCGCCCGCGGTCCACAGGGGATTTCGCGTCCGCCACGGACCAGCGGCGTCTTGCCCTTGAACTCGTCGTGCGTCAGATACACCCCGGCGGCGGCAAGTTTCTCGAGCGCGGGTTCGAGGCCGTGACGCCCGACTTCGGCCGCCAGGTCTTCCGAGGAGCATCCCGCGATCTGGAACATCGCGCGATAAGGATGTTGGGGATCGGCAAAAACGATGCGGCGCGCCAGGTCGAGAAAATGCCGCTCGCGGTGCTCCATTTGCAGCCGCAACTCGGCCACCGGGTCGGCCGCCACCGGTTGGCGCAGGAGGTCGCGGATGCCCAGGGTCATCCGCGAGTAATAAATCGCTTCGTCGATCATGCCTGGGCGCTTCTCCACGGCACGAAGCGGCGCTCGAGGAAATGGAACACCGGGCCGGACAACAGGCCCAGCGCCGCGGCCACCATCACGCTGGCATACAGCTTTTCGGTGGCGAAGTTTTGCCACGACGACCAGATCATGCTGCCGATCCCATCGTTGCTGCTCAGCATTTCAATGGAAATGGTCATCACCAGGGCGCGCCCGGCGCTCAGGCGCAGCGCCGTGAAAATCTGCGGCAGACACGCCGGCAGGTAGACTTTTCGGATCACCACGGCACGGCTGGCGCCATAGTTGGTGGCCAGATCCACGTAGTCCCGGCTGACGCCGCGAACCGCGTCGGAGATTTGGATCACGATGACCAGACCCACGCTCAGCGCCACCAGGGCCATCCGCGACACTTCATTGACTCCGAACAGGAGCATGACCATGGGAAGCAGGGTCATCCGCGGCGTGGAATACATGGCCGAAATCAGCGGCTGGGCGGCCGTGCGCAAGCTTGTCGACAGGCACAGCAGGATGCTCACCAGACCGCCGGCGGCCGCGCCCGCCAGCAGGCCCAGGCCGGCGCGCGTCAGCGTGGCGCGGAGGGCGTCTCCCAGTTCCCCACTGGCCAGCAGCGCGGCGAAAGTCCGGCCCACCGCGGACGGCGGCGGGAAAAAGAGCGGGTCCAGAATGCGCCTCTGCGCCAGAATTTGCCAGCCGGCCAGCAGCAGCGCCAGGAGCCAGAACCGCGCTCCGACAAACCGCACTGCTTTCATCGCATGCACGCGTAGCGCGCGACGCCCGCCGCCAGTCTCAGCGACCCAAGGATGCATTGTTTCAGTTCCCACAGGTCTCCGTTCATTTCGAGCAGTCCGCGGCGCGGCCTTGGCGCGGGGACCGTATACTCGGCCACTACCGTTCCCGGGCCCTCGCTCAGAACGAGGATGCGGTCGCTCAGCAGGATGGCTTCCTCGACATCGTGGGTTACGAAGACCACCGATTTCCGGTCCTGCTCCCAGAGACCCAGCAATTCCTGCTGCAGAACCATGCGGGTCTGGCAATCGAGCGCCGCAAACGGTTCGTCCATGAGCATCACGGCCGGATCGCTGAGGAAACAGCGCGCCACCGCGACGCGCTGCTTCATGCCCATGGAAAGCTGGGACGGATAAGCGTGCTCCTTGCTGGCGCACCCGAGCCGGGCCAGAATCTCCCGTGCGCGGGCTTCTCGTTGCGCGCGCGGCACGCCCTGCATTTCCAAGCCGAACGCCGCGTTGACGGAGGCGGTCATCCAGGGGAACAGGTTGTGTTCCTGGCTGACCAGCAGGACGCTGGGATTGCGGTCGTCCGGCGCCGGGATGCGATGGAGCTCGCCCGCGCCCGGCTGAAGCAGGCCCGCGAGCACGCGCAAAAGCGTGGTTTTGCCGCAGCCGCTGGGTCCCACGAAGGTCAGGAACTCCCCCTCGCGGCTGTCAAAAGTCAGATCGCGCAAAGCGACCACGGGACCGCTGGACGACGGGAACGTAACATGCAACTGTGAACAACGCAGGCGCATCAGCGTGAACCGCCGTCACTCCGGGATGCCTGGCGAACTGTGACGATCTCTGCGGGCCTGGCTGCCGCAGGCAACTGCTGGCGTGCGAACACGGGGCATCCTCCGCTCGTACGAGATTGATGTGCTGTTCGAATCAGAATAACACAAGTTTAACAATTGGAAGGAATTCGTCTATGATGTCAGGAGTCCGCTCATGACGCCTCCCCCCACACAACTTCGGGCCAGGTTCTGATTTGCCGCGAAAACGCCTCATCGTCCCGGTCTGGCTGGCGTGGCTGCTGCTGACCGGGTGCGTCGCCGCGAAGTACTTCCGCTGGGAGGTGGAGTACTTTCGCAGCCCCGGGACCATCTTCTATACGCTCGTGCTGTGCGCATTGCCGCTCTTTGTGCTCGCCTGCGCGGGATACCTCCGGCTGCGCCGCCATTCACTCTGGCGCTTCGAAGTTCCCGCGCTGGCCGCATTCGCCGGTGTTTGCCTGCTGCTGTATCAGCCCCTTGCCGCGCTGGTGGCGACGCTGTTCTTCGTAGCCTGCTTTGCCACCGGCTCTCGCGTGGCGCGGCCCCTGGGCATCACCCTCGAAACCCCCGCCGAGCTTCTGACCCTGGGGTTCGGCCTGGGCTGCGCGCTGTTGATCCCGGTTCTGTTTGTGCTCGGGCTGTTTCGGCTCTACTATCCGTGGGTTTTCCTTCTGCTGCTCATAGTACCGTGCCTGTTGTTGTGGCGGGAAGCATGGCGTGGTTTGGCGGTGGTTCGGGAGGTGTTGGCCTCGAGCGACGGTCTTCGCCACCCTCTGGCCGGGATTGCCGTGGTGTTTGCGGCTCTGGCAACCGTTCTGGCCCTTGCCTCGCTTCTGGCGCCGAGCATTGCCTACGATCCCCTCGCCATGCACCTGGCCTCGGCCCGATCCTACGCCGCGCAACACGCGCTGGAGATCCTCCCTTCGCTCGATTACACCTACTATCCCCAGGGATGCGAGGTGCTGATGGCCCTGGCGTGGTCACTCGGCGGACAGGCGGCCGCGCAGATGATCTCGCCCCTTTTCTGGGTCCTTTCGCTGGTGCTTCTTCTTATGGTTGCCCGCGCATGCGGTCTGGGCAAAGCAGCGGCCTTCGCGGGGGTGATCGCGGCGGCCATGATGCCGTTCGCCCACTGGAGCGGCGCCAACGCCAAGAACGATTCGGCGATGGTCTTCTTCCAGGCTGCCGCCCTCTACGCCTTCATTCGCTGGCTGGCCACGCGCAACCCGGCGTGGATTCCCGCCGGTGCGCTGTTTCTCGGCTCCAGCTTCGCCGTCAAACATGTGGCTTTGTTTGGGGCTGTTCCACTGGTGTGTTTTTTTCTGTATGCTTGTCGGCGGCGCCTGCGCACCGCGCTTGCCTTCTGCCTGATTCTGGCGGCGTCGGCGCTCTATTGGCATGTCCGAACATTGGTTCTCACCGGAAGCCCGGTGTTTCCGGCGAAGCTGAGGCAGAGCGTCGCACAAGCCGGCAGGCCGTCCAGTCGCGGCCTCCTGGCGCGGTCATTGCTGGTCCCCTGGCGGGCGCAGTTTGGAGGATCGAGGGCCTTCGAATCCCCGCTGCCGAACCCAATGGGCGTCGTTTTGCTTGTCTTCCTTCCTCTCGCCTTTCTGATCCCGGGCGCGAAAACACCGGCGCGGCGTGCCTGCCTGCTGTTCTGCGCGATTTACCTGGCCTACTGGATGGTCACCATCAGCATGGTGCGTTACGCGATCCTGCCCATCAGCCTGCTGGTGGTGCTGCTCGCCGGCAAAGCCAAGACGTTTTACGATGAGCTGGACCACCGGGCCCTGCGCGCCTCCATTGCCGGAGCCTTTGGCGGTGTTCTTCTGTTCAGCACCCTGGGCATCGCCATCATCGAAGTGAATGCGCCGATGCTGCTGCTGTTTGCCGGCCGAGTGCGCTCCGATCAGTATTTGGACCTGGCCCTACAAACTCATCGCTCTCTCTCATGGCTGGATGCGGCCCATATACAAACGCGAATCTTCGGCTTTGACACCTGTTCGCGCGCGTATGCTCCCGATCCCGCCAAATTCTACTGCATCTTCAATCACTGGGAGTGGGTGGGGGAGGACATTGCGCGTTGCCGATGCGAGTATGCCGTGCTCCCCCAGAATCGGAAACCAGACGGCGCCGCTCAACCGCTGTATCGCGACGATTTCTTCACCGTGTGGCGCCTCAGCCAGGCCGGCCAGGGCGGCGATCATTGACAAAGTGCGCTATTCAAGCGCTCCGCGGCTCGATTGGATCGTCGGCCAGCCGCACTTTCACCCGCAGGGAGCCGGGCACGGGCTCCTCGGACGCGACAATCATGTAGCCGCCGCCGCACCCCGAGTACATGGCCCCAGGATAGCGCGCCTGGAACCACGCGAGGATCTCTTTCAGATCGATGTTGATGGTGGGATGCGCCACGGTGTGCGGCAGAATGGCCTCCCAGCACCGCATGCAGCGATTCATGGAGGCCCCCAGCCGGCCGGCGTCGCGCTGCACAATGGCCTCGAAACATGCCCTGCCGGTCTCCCCCAGATCGCGGATCCATTGCGGCTGCAGGTTCTGGATGCCCAGCGGGTTGTAACCCGCCGGCCGCTGGTTGATGGGTACCAGGTGCAGAACCTGCTCCACCCACCCGGCCACCGCCCGATCACAGTTCGTCTCGATATGCGCCGGGAAGCAGCCGCCCTCGACGCCGGCATCGTAGTCGAGCCGGCTGATGCCCGGATACACCAGCCCGATCATATCCTGCGAGCCCGAAGGCTCGCTCTTGCCGGCGTTCTCGGCGGCATACAACTCCCGCACCAGATCGGCCCGCGGCCGGTCCGGCAGAGCGCCGTTCCAGATGTTTGTGGCAACGCGGCGCGTGCTGCCGGCCATGCCGCAGCGATCCATGAACCAGATCACCGGCTCCAGCGCAATCACCACCATGCTGCCTGGCGGCGCCGGGTTGTGCCGGGACACGAACGGCTGGTCGATCCAGCCTCCGGCCAGCGCCATGCGCTGGGGAATGCGGCTGGCCACCAGCTCCCCTTCACCACACTGGCGCGACGCCACCGTCAGTCCCTGACCACCCGTTTGCCCGCTTTCCGGTAGGCATACTGCTGCGCGATCCATGCGTAGGTCTTCTCCATGCCGGTGCGCAGCGGAATGTGCGGCTCCCAGTCCAGCACGCTGCGGATAAAGGTGTTGTCGCTGTTGCGTCCGGCCACCCCCTGGGGGGCATTCGGATCGTAGCTGCGCTGCAGCTCCACCCCGGCGATCTGCTCCACCATGGTAACCAGATCGTTAATGGAGATCAGTTCGCTGGAGCCCAGGTTGATGGGGGTGGCGATGAGCCGCTCGCTGTGCATGATCTGGTCGATGCCCAGCACGCAGTCTTCGATGAAGCAGAAACTGCGCGTCTGGGTGCCGTCGCCCCATATGTCGATGGTCCCGCTGCCCGTGTCCTGTGCCTCGATCACCTTGCGGCAGATGGCTGCCGGGGCCTTCTCGCGGCCCCCGAACCAGGTGCCGTGGGGACCGTAAATGTTGTGAAACCGGGCGATATGGGTTTCCAGACCGCGCTCGGCCCAGTATTCCTGGCAGAACAT
>CAYVPZ010000017.1:16003-18572 GCA_964453955.1 uncultured Solibacteraceae bacterium
CTCCGAGATCAGCTTCTCCCACCCATAGCCGCGCTCGGCCATGGCCGGGTAGGCGTCGGATTCCCGGAGCGCCCGGACCTGGGGGTCCTTCTGCAGATCGGTGTTGTAGGCGCAGGCCGACGAGGAGAAGAAGTAGCGCCGGGCGCCGGCCCGCCAGGCCGCCTCGGTGAGGTGGGTGTTCACCAGAATGCTGCGCAGGCACTCCACGCGAAAATGCTCGATGAAGCCCATGCCGCCCATATCCGCGGCGAGGTTGTAAACTTCCGTGGCGCCGGCGACGGCGCGGATGGCGTTCTCGTTCTCGCTCAGATCCAGCGACAGCGATTCGACGCCCGGCACGCGCTGGTACCACACCGGCAGCGGCTTGCGGTCGACGGCGCGGATGCGGGTGTAACCGAGCTCGTGGAAGTAGCGGGCCAGCGCGCCCGCGATGAACCCGCCGGCGCCCGTAATGACGATCAGATCGTCACGGTTCAGGCCGCGGTCTATAGTCAGTTCCGAGTTGTCCTTCATGCTGTTAACGTTAAAGTAATCGATTGCATTGTAACCATCCCGAGGCGCTGCGTCAAGCCATTCACCACCGGCAACCGGTTGACAGCACGCGTGGGCGACATTATCGTAACTTAAACGTGGGGAAAACTCCGGCCTGGCACTATCTCATCCTGACCGCCGCCAACGACCATCAGGCGGCCGCCTACGAAAGGCAGATCCGCGTGCGCCGCGAGACCGGTTACCTGACCGAGGTGCGCGACACCTTTGTGGTTGCCGATCCCCAGGGGCGCCGCGTCGGCAGCGGTGGGAGCACGATCCAGTGCCTCCTCGAGGTGCTTCGCCGCGAATCGGAAGTGGGCCGGCGAATCACCGATTTTGCGGCCGTGGAGAAAACCCTCCGTAGCCTGCGCATTCTGATTGTGCATGCGGGAGGCGACTCGCGCCGCCTTCCTGCTTACTCGTCCTGCGGCAAGATCTTCGTGCCTCTCCCCGGTGAGACGCAGTCCGCTTTCACGCCGACGCTGTTCGACCGGCTCCTCCCCGCGTTCCTGGGGCTGCCCCCCGGTTCGCCGGACGCGGGACAGATCGTGGTGGCCTCCGGGGACGCCCTCATTCGCTTCGACCCCTGCGAGGTCAACCTGGCCCACCCGGGAATCACCGCGCTTGGTTGCTGGGTGTCGCCGGCGGAGGCGGCACGTCACGGCGTGCTCTGTCCTAACCCCGATGGCTCGGTACGTCTCTATCTGCAGAAACCGGGAATTCGCAGGCAGGAGGAAGCCGGAGCGATCGCCGCGAACGGCCAGTCCGTGCTGGACATCGGCGTCATGAGTCTGGACGCGGGCGCGGCGGTCGGTCTTCTCGGCTGGTTTTGCGCCGTGCACGCCGCCGCGCCCGACGGCCCCGCCGGGATGTTCTGGACTGCGTCCGCCTGGCACACGGTTCTCTCTCACGGAATCGATCTATATCGAGAGATCTGTTGCGCGTTGGGTACGGACGTCACGTTCGAGGAATACCGGCTGGCCGTGCGGTCGAGCGGATCGAGGCTCGACGAGACCGTACTGGCCAGGCTGTTCGTCGGGATTCGGAGCATTCCGCTGCATCTCCAGGTGCTGCGCCAGTGCAGCTTTCTGCACTTTGGATCGACCAGCCAGTTGATCGCGAGCGGTCTGGAACTGGTTACGCAGGACCAGGGCGCTCAGCCTGCGAGCACGATTCTGGCAATTGGCACGGCTACCTCCGGCGGCGCCGCAATCGACGGCGTCGATTGCTGGGTGGAGGGCTGCCGGGTTGACGCCCCGCTACGCCTCCAGCGCCGCAATGTGGTGGCCGGCGTAGACGTATCCGAACCGTTCGAACTCCCCGAAGGAGCCTGTCTCGATCTCTCGCCTGGCGTGGACCGGGAGGGCCGGAAGGTATGGTTCGTCCGGTATTACGGCGTGGACGACACGTTCAAGCATTCGCTCGCGGAAGGAGCCACGTTTTGCGGCAGGCCACTGGCGGCGTGGCTGCGGGCCGCTGGCGCGCAGGATTCCGACGTCTGGTGCGGCGACACGCCCGAATCGGGGCGCACGTTATGGAACGCCCGCATGTTTCCGGCGGAAGCCGGGCACGAAGCGTATCGGCGCTGGCGCTGGATGCTCGATGTCGACCACGCGACGCCCGCGCAGAAGGCCAGCTTCCTTGCCGCCGACCGCTACAGTCCCGCGGAAATCGCAGTGCGCGTGGATCAGGATGCCGTTCACCGCCGTCGCGCGGCGATTCGCGCGGCGGTCATGGGCCACCATCCGCCCCGCGCCGGTTTTCAACAGTCACGCTGACCAGGACACTAGTGCATCACCTGGATCCCGGCCGCTCCGCACTTCGTGCATCGGTATCTCGGGAAGCCGAGCAGCCGCCTTTGCGAGGGCCGCAGTTCGTCCGACTTACATCGCCAGCAGATGCGCCCGGTCCATCGACGCCACGTGACTGCCAGAATCACGACGGCGAAAAACACAAGAGCCGGCCATGCGGCATCAAGGGCATCAAGAAATGTCTTCATCTGTTCTCAGACAGTATAACGCCGATGACCCGTTTGTTC
>CAYVPZ010000018.1:0-18569 GCA_964453955.1 uncultured Solibacteraceae bacterium
CCACGCGCGCCGGGCGGGCATGCGGGTGCGCTGGATGCGCGCCGGCGAGACGTTCGATCTCGGCGAAACCCACGGCGTGGCGCTGGCCCCGGTGGCCGACTACGTTCCCGCGGACACGCCCGGTAACGACGATTCTCTGGTACTGCGGCTCGAATACCGGCACCGGTCGTTCCTGCTGTGCGGCGACATGGAGAGCCCCGTCGAGTACCGCCTGCTCGCGGACGGCACGCTCCAGCACGCCGACGTTCTGAAAGTGGGCCATCACGGCAGCAAGACCTCAAGCACCGAGCCGTTCCTCGATGCCGTCCATCCGGCGTTTGGGGTGATCTCCGACGGCGTTGACAACCTTTTTCATCACCCTCACAAGCAGGTTCTCGACCGCCTTGCCGCCCACCACATGGAAGTGCTGCGCACCGACACGCTGGGCCTGATCACCGTGCGCACCGACGGGCAGCACGTGACCATCGAGACGTGGGAAGACGACCTGAAGCCCCGGCTGATGGGCCCACCCGCGCGTTCGCGTTTTTGATCCGCGCGCCGCCACGGGGCCTCGGTCCAGGAGTTCCAAGTATGCTATACGTTTTATGATCCCTGTGCCAGTAAAGGACAGAGTTGGAGGGAAGCGGGTGGCCAGTACCGTACTCAGTGGCGGCCCAGGCGCACCGAGAGGCGGCGGGCGCTGAGAGTACTGGGACACCCGAATTCTGATATGGTGCTGATGGACCCATAAGGGCGCAAAACCGGGCAAGGGATGATTCGAACCTCATGAAAGCAATTCACTCCGTATTGAGGAATCGCGACGGCGATCCGGCAGAAGGAAGCTCTGCCGGCTCGGGCATACCAGCGAAACCAGCATTGAATCTCTCCGCCGCCCTGGAACGGGTTGGCGGCGATGAGGAGCTCCTGCGAGAGCTGGCCTCTATTTTTGCGGACGATTATCCCCGACAATTGCGTCTCATCGAGGAAGCGATTGCCACAAAGGACTGGAAAACCGTGGAGCGCGAGTCGCACGGACTCAAGGGCGCCGTGGCCAATTTCAGCGCGGCGGACGCGGTGGAGGCGGCACGAACTCTGGAGTTCGCCGCGCGCGAGGGCCGTTATGCCGAACTCGCCCCATTGCTGGAGCAACTACGGGAGGAACTCGCCCGCGTCCGCTCGGAACTGGAGCGGTTTTCGGCGCGATAAAGTTCATCCCCCACGACACGCCGTCGCGCGTGCTGGAAAGCCCGTCTGATATATTTGGGAAAGCCGGAAACATGACTCCTACTTCCGCGACGGAAATCGTATGCGCGCACAGCCCCGACTCCGATGACGCCTTCATGTTCTATGCTTTGGCGACGAAGAAGATCCGCTCCCGGCTGGTCAACTTTCGCCACGTGCTGGCCGACATCGAGACCCTGAACCGGAAGGCCGTGGATGGCGTTTACGAGCTGACCGCGATCTCCTACCATGCCTGGCCGTACGTGGCCGACAAGTACGTGCTGATGGCCAGCGGCTCCAGCGTGGGCGATGGCTACGGCCCGCTGGTGGTCAGCGCCCGGCCGCTGGAACCGGGCGAGTTGAAAGGCCGGAGGATCGGCATTCCCGGGAAGATGACCACCGCCTTCCTGGCGCTGAGTCTGTTCGAGCCGGATTTCGAAGCCGTGGTGATGCCCTTCGATCAGATCATGCCCGCCGTGGCCGAACATGCCGTCGACGCCGGCCTGGTGATCCACGAGGGCCAGCTCACCTACGGGCGCGGCGGGTTTCATGCGGTGGCGGATCTGGGCCGCTGGTGGAAAAAGACCTACGATCTCCCGCTGCCGCTCGGGGCCAACGCGCTGTTGCGGAGCCTGTCGGAAGAAGTGAAGGCGGAATGCTGCCGGCTCATGCGTGAGAGCATCCAGCACGCGCTCGACCATCGCGAGGAATCGCTGAATTACGCGCTGCAGTTCGCGCGCGACATGGAACCGGCTCTGGCCGAGAAGTTCATCGGCATGTATGTCAACCATTACACGGTGGATGCGGGCGCGCTGATTCCGCGGGCGGCGCAGAAGCTGCTGGATCTGGGCTATGACGCTGGACTCATTCCGCAAAAGGTGCAGGTGGAGTTCGTTGGCTAGCGGCTGTGGAGCAGGCGTTTTCGCCTGCGTCCTGCTGGCGATCGCGGGACTGGCCACCGCCCAGGACGCCGCTGCGCCCGCCGCCCCGGATGCGCGGGCCCGGGCGAAGGCCGTTCGCGAGTACGGCAAGCAGGGCGGCTCGGCGATCATTCCAAAGCTGGCCAGCTACCTTTCCGATCCCGATCTCGACGTGCGCGTGGAAGCGGTGAAGGCCATCGTCGATATCGGCACCCAGTACAGCCTGGACCCGCTGACCCGGGCACTCGCCGACATCGATCCCGAAATCCAGATTCGCGCCACCGACGGCCTGGTGAACTTCTACCTTCCCGGCTACGTGAAAACGGGCGGCGGTCTGACTTCGTCCCTGCGCCGCGCGGGGAGTGCGATTAAGAGCCGTTTCACCGACACCAACGATCAGATTATCGATCCGTGGATTCAGGTCCGTCCCGAGGTGCTTGCCGGCCTCGGCAAGGTCGCGAAAAGCGGCGCCAGCACGGATGCGCGGGCCAATGCCGCCCGGGCCATCGGCGTCCTGCGCGGGCGTTCCGCGATTCCCGATCTGCTGGAGGCGCTGCGGAGCAGGGACAGCCAGATCATCTATGAGGTGCTCATCGCCCTGCAGAAAATCCGCGACCCGTCGGTAGCTCCCGACATCGCGTTCCTGTTGCGCGATCTGGACGACCGGGTTCAGGCGACGGCACTGGAAACCGCCGGGCTGCTGCAGGACCGATCGGTACTTCCCCAGGTGCGCGAAGCCCTCGATCACGCGCGCAGCACCAGGGTCCGGCGCGCCGCACTGGAAGCCGTCGCGTTGATGCCCGATGCCAGCGTTCACGAGGTCCTGAAAACCTGGCTGACCAGCAAGGACGACGCGCTGCGCGCATCGGCCGCCGAAGGGCTCGGCCGGCTGAAGGATCCGGGCGACACGCCCGTGCTGGAGAAAATGTTTAGTGACGAGACGAAGACCAGCCCGCGGCTGGCCGCAGCCTTCGCACTGGTCGAAATGGGCAGGCTGGATATGACCGCGCTCGCGCCGCTCCGCTATCTGGTGAACAATCTGAACATGGCTGCCTGGCGTGGCGTGGCGAGGCCCTATCTGGCCGAACTGGCCCGCGACCCCGCCGCCCGCCAGGCGCTCTATCCGGCGTTGACATTGAAGGACGCGACGAGGGATGAAAAAACGGGGCTGGCGGAGGTGCTGGCCGCCAGTGGAAGCGCCGACTCCATCCCCCCGCTGCAAACGCTCTCCCAGGATGCGGACCCCGAAGTCGCGCAGGCGGCTTTGCGGGCGCTACAGGCGGTCCAGTCCCGGACCCCCAACTGAGCCCGTCAGAAACCGGTCAATGGTGGCAAGCAGCTCTTCGGACCGGATCGGCTTCATGACGTAATCGTCCATTCCGCATTCCAGACACCGTTCGCGGTCGCCCTTCATGGCGTGAGCGGTCAGGGCTACGACGGGGATGTGCACGTGCCGCGGTTCCGCCGAAGAATCGGCGCCAGCCGCTTCTCTTGCGCGAATCGCCCGGGTGGCCTCGAACCCGTCCATTTCCGGCATCTGGACATCCATGAGCACGAGGTCGAAGTCCTGCCGGTCCATTGCGGTCAGAGCCTCCATCCCGTTGGCGGCCGTGGTTAACGTGTAGCCGTTTTTTTGGAGAAGCCGCTCCACCAGCCTCTGATTCACCAGGTTGTCTTCGGCCAGCAGTATGCGCCCCCCCGCTTTCACCGCGCCATTCCGATCCTCCTGGTTCACCCGCGGCGGATCGTTCCTCGGACCCTCCCCGCCCAATCCAGGGGTCGGCAGAATGGCGCCGCGCAATTCGGCCAGACCGACGGGCTTGGCCAGCCAGGCTTCGATTCCGAGTTCGCGGCAGCGCGTGGCATCCTCGCGCCGCCCGACGGACGTCAGCAGGATGGTCCGCGTGCCGGCAAGGCCGGAATCGCGCCGCACGCTCTCCACAAGAGAGAATCCGTCGGTTTCCGGCATATGCCCGTCGGCGATCATCAACGGAAACGGACGGCCGCCGGCCTGCGCGCCGCGCAGCGCGTCCATGGCGCCGCTGGCATTGTGCGCGAGATGCGGCTGCATCCCCAGATTCCGCAGCATATCGTCGAGAACGCGCAGGGTGGTGGCATTGTCGTCAACCACGAGGACAGGCACGGGCTCAGCCGACGCGGCGGGAACGCCAGCGCTCCCCGGCCGCACGTCGATCTCGAAGTGAAACGCGCTGCCTTTACCCGGCTGGCTCTCCACGCTGAGACGGCCGCCCATCCTCTCGACCAGTTGCGCGGAAATGCTGAGACCGAGGCCGGTCCCTCCAAACCGCCGCGTGGTGGAGGAGTCCACTTGCGCGAACGGGTCGAAGATACCGGCCAGTTTGCCGGCGGGAATACCGATGCCCGTATCGCGGACCGTAAAACGCAGACGGGTCAGCTGGTCAGGGGAATCGGCGGGAACACTACGCACCTCCAGTTCCACTTCGCCGGCGGCGGTGAACTTCAGTGCGTTCCCGATCAGGTTCACGAGAATCTGGCGCAGCCGCAGCGGATCGCCAAAGATGGCGCCGGGCACGCCGCTGGAAATGCCGCAGATCAACTCCAGACCCTTCTGATCCGCGCTCAGCGCAAACGGCTTCATGACGTCGTGAAGGGCCTGGGGAAGGTCGAACTCGACGCAATCGAGATCCATGCGGCCGGCCTCGATCTTGGAGAAATCCAGAATGTCGTTGATCACCGCGAGTAGCTTCTCCCCGGACGCGCACACCGTCTCCAGATATTCCCGCTGTTCCTCGGTGAGATCCGTTTCCAGAGCCAGACGCGCCATGCCGATCACGCCATTCATGGGCGTGCGGATTTCGTGGCTCATGTTGGCCAGGAATTCGCTCTTGGCGCGGCTGGCTTCCTCCGCCGCCACCCTCGCCGCGGACAGCTCCCGTTCCATCCGGATGCGTTCGTTGATGTCGCGCGAGATGCCGAATGTGCCTATGATGTTCCCGCCGGCGTCGAGGAAGGGCAGTTTGGTGGTCAGCACCCACGTCTCGCGGCCACCCTGCCAGGTTTCTCTCTCCTCCTTCGAGATAATCTGGACGCGCCGTTGCACGAGGTCCTGCTCATCGTCCCATGCCTCCTGCGCGTGCTCCGACGTGAAGAAGTCAAAATCGGTCTTGCCGGTCAGCTCGCTGGGATCGCTGCAGCCGAACCCTATGGCGTGCGCCCGGTTTACCAGCGTAAACCGCCCCTCCCGATCCTTGAAATAGATGTGGTCCGGCAGGTTGTCCATCAGCGTGTGCAGGAGATACCTTTCGGCATCCAGGCGGGCCTGCATCTTTCTGCTGCCGGTGACATCGCGGAATCCCCAGACCCGTCCCAGGCTCTTCCCGCCGATCCGCTGCGGCTCGGAATGGCGTTCGAAGATGCGCCCGTCCCTGAGCTCGATCACATCGTCGCTGTGGCGCTCCGGATCGTCGTAGAGCTCGCTGACCCCGGCCACGAATGCTCCCGGGTCTTTGGTCTGCCCAGCTACCAGGTCCAGCACGGGGGTGTCGTTGCCAGTGGCCAGCAGGGCAGTGGGAATGCTCCACATCTCCGCGAACTTCTGGTTGAAGCTGATCACTCGTCTGGCCGAATCGGCCACCAGAATCCCATCCGCGGTCGACTCCAGGGAGGCTCGCAGCGCCTCCGTCCTGGCGTCAACCTGCCGGCGCAGGGCGATCACCCAGAGACCTCCGAGCAGGATTACGCCCATCAGAGCGGCAACCACCATCAGGATCCGGGGACCTGTCCACCAGGAAGGAACGTCCAGCACCCGGACGTCGGCGGGCGAGCGCAGCAGCACGCGCACCGCCTTCGGTGTCTTGTCCGCCTGCACCTCCACCAGACAGATGCCGGTTAGTTCGAGCGTGCTGCCTTCGTGAAGCGACACCCTGCTCCCCGGCCCTGCCAATGGCAGTACCGCGGTGAAAACAAGACCATGGGCCGAAAGCACCAGGGTCTGTTCGCCCGCGGCGAGCATCTGATCGAGCAGACGAGCGCGCACACGGACAAGCTGTCCATCGCGATCCCCGCGGAATGCCTCGCTGACGGGAATGGGGGCGGCTTCGGGGGGCTTGTTGCGGCCGGCGGGCCGCAGGATGGCATCCTCGATGGCCGGTGCTAATCCTTCGCCGGCGGGGAATCCCACCGCCTCCACGACATCCCCGACGCGGGCCTGCACCGGACCAGTGGCATGAACGATTAAACTCTCCCGGCCATCGGTGACCGCCAGCAGGTTTCCACCCCAGTTTGCGGCCACCACGCCGCGAACCCGTATTCGGTGACCGGCCACCGGGAGGGGCGCGAATCGCCGTATAGTGCCCATATCCTGGATGGGCATGGCGAAGGGGTCGGAAGCTGGACGTTGCCGGATGTCGATCTGCCCCGCGCCGGGCGTGTAAATGACGAAGCCTAACATCTGGCTTTTCCCGTTCAGCCACAATCCGCACGCTCCGCGGACAACCACTCTGGCATCCACCATCGACCGCCGGTCGACTCCACTTTCGCCCGGAACAATCACCTCGACACGTCCGGTGCCCATGGCGAGCTTCAACACGTAGCTGCCGTTGGGCGTGAGCGGCCGGCCAAACACCGCCTCTTCGCCAGGCTCGCTCACCGAGCGGACGATGCCTTCCACCTCCACCCATTGCCCGTCGTAGACCCCGCTGGACAGCCCGTCCATGCTGGCGCGCTCCGGGAGCGGGAAGCGGCCCCGGCCGACGACCCGTATGGTCGGGCTCCCGACGACCGGCGCGAAGTGACCGCGACCACTCTCGCCGTCAATATCCAACAGGTCACCAGAACGCATGGGGGGCACCGGATGCGCTCCGGCGGTGACAAAGACCCCACCCGTCGCGTCGTGAACGAAAAGAAGTCCGTTGGAGGAATCGTGGTAAAGAACCACGGCTCCCCTGAGTTGTACGGGATACGCGCGCCGGGCCTCCCCGGTCGGCAGAGAGTGAACCTGGTTTGCGGTGGTGAGGGTGGGCAGGCGGGGATCGGCGGCACACACCGGGATCGCCGCGCACAGTACAAGCGCCAGCAGCCGGAGCCGTGGTCTTGTCGGCGACAACACCGTGGTTGCACAGGCCGGGGTCATCAGAGAAACAACGCCGCTCTTCGCCTGGGGTGACCGCCCCTGAGTGTTCTTATCGTCAATTTTCAGGCGGAACTGTAGCGCCGATCCAGGTTGCGAACCCGAGATTTGCTGGCGGGAGGGCCCACGAGCAGCCGGATTACTTGGCTTTCTTCTGCTTCTGCTGACCGACGCGGATCTTGAAGTGGGCCTGCTTCGCTTCCTGATACGCCTTGTGGTCGTGCCGGGCGACAGCATCGTTCAAATACGCGTCAACATCGGCGTTCTTTGGGAGCACTGCCATGAGCGTAAAGCTCTCGTTGCAAGTGGGGCAGAACGGCCGGAAACGCTTCACGTTGGGGATTGCCATACGTATTCTAGGTTAGCACAGGCAAAACGGGGACAGACTACTGCTTATACGCCTGGTGGCTCGACCCAATCAGTTAGTCTGTCCCCGTTTTGCCTGGGTCTGCCGGGCCAGAACCAGCGCCCCGAGGACCCCGGCCTGGCCGCCCAGTCCGGGCGGAACAATGTACTCGTCGATCCGCTGCAGCAGGGCCGGGTGGCGGACGTAGCCGTTCAGCAGACGGAGGAACTCATCCCGGATGGGAGCGAACAGTTGGGTCTGCCGCGGTACGCCGCCGCCCAGCACGATGCGTCGCGGCGAGAGCGTGAGCGCCAGATTGGCCAGGGCCTGCGCCAGATAGTGCGCTTCAAGAGGCCACGCCGCGTGATCGGGCGGCAACTGCTCGGCGGGAGTGCCCCAGCGCGCTTTGATGGCCGGTCCGGAGGCCAGCCCTTCGAGGCAGTCACCATGGTAGGGGCAGGCGCCTGGGTAGGGGTCGCGGGTCCGATCGTGGGGAACGCGGATGTGCCCCATTTCCGGATGGACGAGGCCGTGGATCACGCGGCCGCCCACGATGGCGCCGCCGCCGATCCCGGTGCCCACGGTGAGGTACAGGAGGTCGGACAGGCCCCGCCCGGCGCCCCACTCGGCCTCGCCCAGCGCGGCCGCATTCACGTCGGTGTCGAATCCGGCGGGGACGCCCAGAGCCTGTTCCACCGCTCCCGCCAGATTGCAGTTGCTCCAGCCTGGCTTCGGCGTGGAGGTGACGTATCCAAATGTTGGGGAATTACGGTCGAGGTCGACCGGACCGAACGAGCCGATGCCCACGGCACGCAACTGCCCTCCGGCCGCCTTCTTCAGAAAGCCAGTGACGCTGGCCAGCGTCTCCTCGGGCGAGGTAGTGGGGAACCGCGCCGTGGTCAGATCGCCGGGCCCGGTCCCGAAGCCGCAGACGAACTTGGTGCCGCCCGCTTCGATGCCGCCGAACAGGTTCATTGACATCAAGTTTGTCACAGGACACGCGGCGACAGCCGCGTCCTCTGAATCAGGTGCGCGACACCTGGATTTCCCGCATGGACACGCGGCGACAGCCGCGCACTCGCCTGACGCCGCAAAAACGCGGCTGCCGCCGCGTGTCCACCACATCTCGCGAGTGCTTCCACTGTTGAGCCGGTTGCGTCAACGGCCGTGCTGCCGTCCAATAGGAGTGATGCCTATCGATCGCCGGCAATTTGTGAGCGCCCTCGGATCTTGCCTGGTTCTTACGCGACTCCTCGCGGAGGACAGCACCGACCGCACGGCTTACGGTTCGGGCCATTTCGGCGAGTGGATCGAAGACGAATTCGGCCTTCCCGCGTTTCGCTACGACTGCGATCAGACCAAGGACCCGAAAGCAGTTACCTCGGTGGGACCGGGCCTGCTTTCCTCCACCGATCATGTCCATCAGGCGGGGAACGACCGGCTCATTGCGGTGGTCTCCAACTATGGTTACGTTTCAGTACGGCAGGATGAGGGCGCCCCCAAGTTCCTGAACGAACACTGTCCCCAACGGGGCCACTACGGCGGCGGAATCGGCTGGCTGACCGATGGCCGGGAGACGCTGAGCACTTACTATCCGGGCGGCGGCAGTAGCTTCGAGCGTGTCTTCGGCATGGGGTACTTTCGCAAGAAGGTATCGAGCAGTAACTACTCTGTCGACCAGATCATCGCCGCGCCCTTTGGCGACGACCCTGTTTTGTTGTCTCAGGTGACCATCGTCAATTCCGGCAAGTCGGCGGCGCGGTTACGCTGGATCGAATACTGGGGATGTCAGGTTTATCAGTTCTCGATGCGATCGGCCATGGAGGCGTTTGCCGGGGTGGGCACAGGCGTGGAAATCCGCCGCCGGTTCGGCGACCGCTTTGCCCATCAGTTCCAGTTGCTCGGCGCGAAGGAGGGACTGCTGGAGACAAAGAAGTTCCTCGGGAGAACGCCGGAGGATGAAAGCGCATGGCAGAAGGTAACCGGGAATCTGAAGGCGCATCCCAATGCTTTTTACACGGCGCCCCAGGAGTCGGTGCCCGAGGCTTCCTGGGACGATCTCAACCCTCCGCCCACGTTCCTTGTTTCGCTCGATTCCGCCGCCAGCGCGATGACGACGAATGCGGCGAGGTTCTTCGGCACGGGCGGCGTGAGCAAGCCGAGCGGCCTGAGCGGCGCACTCGACGGCGACTTCGACACGAGCGGGCCCGAAAGTGGATTGCTGCTGGAACGCGCGTTCGAGCTGCAGCCGGGCGAAAAACGAACGCTCTACTTCCTGTATGGATATCTGCCCGAGGGAGCCGAGCTGAAGCCCTTGTTGAACAAGTATCGGGGCCGCGCAGCGAGTATCTGGAAGGATTCGAGCACTGAGTGGAAGGCACGCGGCCTTCGCTTTGAAACGCCGGACCAGCCGTGGATCAACCGGGAAGTTACCTGGAATTACTATTATCTGCGCAGCAGCCTGACTTATGACAGCTTCTTCCACGAGCACATCCTGAACCAAGCGGGCATCTACCAGTACGTGATGGGGTTTCAGGGGGCGGCGCGCGATCCGCTGCAACACGCCCTTCCCTTTCTGTTAAGCGATCCGCAGATTGTGAAAGCAGTTCTGCGCTACACGCTGAAGGAAGTTCGCCCGGATGGTTCCCTCCCGTACGGGATTGTCGGAAACGGCGAGGTGATGCCAACCACCAACGACAACGCCAGCGACCTGCCCTTGTGGCTGCTGTGGACGGCCAGCGAATACGTCCTCGCCACCCGCGATGTCGCTTTCCTGGACGAGAGGGTTCCCACGTGGCCACTCTACGGGCCCGCCGCGGGCAGTGAATCGGTACGCAATCTTCTGGCGCGCTGTTTCCGGCACCTGACCGTGGATGTCGGCGCCGGCGAGCACGGCGTGATGCGCATGCTCAATGACGACTGGAACGACGCTCTGGTGATCTTCTGGGGCCAGCGGGCACTGAAGGAAGTGGTGGAGAAAGGGGAGAGCGTTCTGAATTCGGCGATGGCCGCCTGGGTATTCGACTATTACGCGCGGTTGCTGACCTACGCGGGCGAGGCCGACCCGGCCGCGCAGGCCCGCGAGAAAGCCGAGCAGAACCGCAAGGCCGCCGCCAGCCAATGGACCGGCCGATGGCTGCGCCGCGCCTGGCTGGGCCCCACTCTGGGCTGGCTGGGAGAGAAAGGTCTGTGGCTGGAGCCGCAACCGTGGGCCATTGTGGGCGGAGTCACCACGCCGGAACAGACGCGCGAGCTGGTCAGGAACATGGATGAACTTTTGCGGCGCCCTTCCACTATCGGCGCAAAGCAATTGAGCGTGAGCCCGGACATGGCCAGCGCCATGCTGGCCGAGCCGGGGACGTCCGTGAACGGCGGCGTGTGGCCGTCGTTGAACGCCACATTGATCTGGGCCCTGGCCACGGTGGACGGGCGCATGGCCTGGGACGAGTGGTTGAAGAACACGCTGGCGCGCCATGCCGAAGTGTACCCGGACGTCTGGTACAACACGTGGAGCGGTCCGGACACGCTGAACTCCGCGCAGAGCAAGCACCCCGGCGAAACCGTGAACGCCAGCTTCCTTCGCTACACGGACTGGCCAGTGATGAACCTGCACGCGCATGCCTGCTCGCTGTACGCGCTGGCGAAGCTGCTGGGCGTGGAGTTCCACGAACGCGGCGTGCGCCTGGCGCCCGCGCTGCCGCTGGATTCTTATCGGTTCGGCGCCCCGCTGCTGGGCCTGGCAAAGACGCCCTCGGGTTATGAAGGCTGGTATGCGCCGTCCGTGCCAGGCGAGTGGGAGATCCAACTCGCGCTGCCCATGGAAGAAACGCGCCGGCTGACGCGCGTCGAGGTGAACGGCGCTCGGGTACGCGTTGTGCCGGCGCCGGACGGAGCGATCCTGCTCAAGGGCGCGAGCGCACCCGGCAAGCCGTTGCGCTGGTCGGCGCGGCGGGCTGAGCGGGACACGCGGCGTGTCCCGCTCAGCTTACCTATTGACATTCGATAGGAGCGCCCTATAGACTTTCTATATGACTCTTCTGCAGGGGACTCTCGATCTTTTGATCCTGAAGGCGCTGGCGCTGACCGAATTGCACGGGCTGGGCATTTCCCACCGCATCTCCCAGATCACCAACGGCACCTTTCAGGTGAAGCCCGGCTCTTTGTTTCCCGCGCTGCACCGCATGGAGGAGGCCGGTTGGCTGTCCTCCGTTTGGGGCGACTCCGAAAACAACCGGCGCGCCAAATTCTACCGGCTCACCGCGGCGGGAAGACGGCAATTGAAGACCGAAACGCGGCAGTGGGAAACCATCGCGCTGGCCATTGCCAGCGCCTTGCAGACAAGCTGACCCGGATCTGCCATGCCATTCCTCAGCCGTCTGGCCAGTCTTCGGCGCAATCTGTTCTCGCGGCCGCGCGTTGAGCGGGACCTCGACGAGGAGCTGCGGGCTTACCTGGACCAGTTGACCGAGGAGAAGCGCCAGGAAGGGATGGGCGCGGAGGAAGCGCGACGGGCCGCACGTCTGGAGTTGGGCGGCCTCGAACAGGTCAAGGAAGAGGTGCGGCAGGTGAGGACTGGCCAGGTGCTCGACGAGTTCCTGCGGGATCTTCGCCACGGATTCCGCGCCCTGCGCAGGAATCCCGCATTCACGGTGGTGGCCGTGCTGGCGCTGGCTCTGGGGATCGGGGCCAATACCGCGATGTTCAGCGTCGCCTACGGCATGCTCTTGCGCCCCCTGCCGTACCCCGACGCCGATCGCGTGGCGGTGATCTATATGCGCTACTTCCCGCGAGACTTCGCCTTTGGCACCATGTGCATCCGCGATTATCTGATGTGGAAGGAGAGCAATCGCGCGTTCGAAGACCCCGCTCTGTTTCGGAGCTTGCGCATGGACATCGGTGGTCAGGAAGGCGTGCCGGAGCAGGTGCAGGGCGCATCGGTCACCGCGGGCTTCTTCTCCACGCTGCAGGCGCCTCCGCTGATTGGCCGCACGTTCGCGTCCGGGGAGGACAAACCCGCCGCCGCCTCGCTGGCCGTGCTCGGCGAATCGATCTGGCGGAGACGATTCGCCGCCAGTGCCGCCGTTTTGGGCCGGACCATCCTGGTGAATGGCGCTCCCTCCACCGTAATCGGCGTGATGCCCGGCGCTTTCCGGTTCCCCCGGCGCGACACGGAGGTCTGGACCAGCCTGCCGCTGAATCCGCCAACACGATACGGCCCGTGGTTCTATCGGGGCGTGGCGCGCCTCAGACCTGGGGTGACCATCGAGCAGGCGCAGGCGGAGACCAACAGCATCGGATTGCGCATGATGCAGCAGAACCCTTACTACAAGCGCCTCACCATGCCGGTCCTTGGCTTGCGCGACGCGGTTCTGGGAGTCACGCTGAAACCAGCGATCATGGTGCTAATTGGCGCGGTGGGGCTGGTGCTGCTGATCGCGGTGGTCAATGTGGCCAATCTGATGCTGGCGCGGGCCACCGTCCGCGAGCGCGAGATGGCGTTGCGGCTCAGCCTCGGCGCGGGCCGCGGCCGTTTGGTGCGCCAGTTGCTCACAGAGAGCGTCCTTCTGGCCGTGATGGGCGGAAGCGCGGGGCTCGCGCTGGCGTGGGGAGGAATCGAACTGATCCGCGCCTGGAATCCGGGCAACCTCCCCCTTATCGATTCCGTGCGGCTGGATTGGAGCGCTCTCGGCTTCATGATCTTCGTCTCCATGCTCACCGGGATTCTGTTCGGCCTGGCGCCGGCGCTGGCCAGTGCGCGCGCGGACCTGAACTCGACGCTCAAGGAGGGTGGGCGCACGGGCGCCGGTGGTCAGGCCCGCGGGCGTGCCCGGGCTGCTTTGGTAGTCTCCGAAATCGCGGTTTCTTTGATGCTGCTGGTGGGCGCGGGACTGCTCCTCCGCAGCTTCGTGAATCTCGAGCGGGTGACCGGTGGATTCTCCACGCCTCCACGGCAGATCCTGACCGTGCTGATTTCTCCCGGCAGCCGCAAGTACAACGACCCCCGCGCCGGTCTGGCCTTCTACGATGAAGTGCTCCGCCGCGCTCGCAATGTGCCGGGCGTGGAAATCGCCGCGGTCACCGACTCACTGCCACCCGACCAGCAGGGCGATGCCGACACGTTTGGGATGGAGGGCCAGACTCTGGCGCCGGGAGAGACGAACCCTATCATTTCGGACGCCACGGTGGGTCCGGACTTCTTCCGGACGCTGGGCATCCCGCTGGTCAAAGGCCGGCTCTTCACAAACCGCGATACTCAGGATTCGGCGCCGGTGGCCATCGTCAGCGAGGGTTTTGTACGCCGTTTCTTACCGCATCAGGAGGCCATCGGCACGCGCATCAGGCAGAGCGGGCCAGCTTTAGGCAATCAGTGGATGGAGATCGTAGGCGTAGTCGGCAACGTTAAATACCTGGGGTTGACGGTGGACACGGATCCGGCCTACTACATGCCGTTCGCCCAGAACTACGGTCCGCGGATGTTGCTGATAGTGCGCTCGTCGGGTGACGCGACACAGCTCGAGGGCGCGCTTCGCCGGGAGGTCCAGTCGATCGACCCCGGCGTGACGCTCGCGCAGGCCGCCACCATGGAGCAGGCGTTGACGCTCTCCGTTTCACAGCCGCGCTTCGACACCATGCTGCTGTCCTTGTTCGCCGGCATCGCGCTGCTGCTGGCCGCGGTGGGGGTGTACGGCCTGATTGCCTATTCGGTGGCGCAGCGCACGCATGAGATCGGCGTACGCATGGCGCTGGGGGCGGCACGGACGGACGTGGTGCGCATGGTGGTGCGGCAGGGAGCGGCGCTGGCGGCCATCGGGATCGCCCTGGGCCTGGGCGGAGCCTTCGCCCTGACGCAACTGCTCAGGACGATGCTGTTTGGCGTTGGCGTCACCGACGCATTGACCTTTGCGGCGGCGCCGCTGGCGATGATGCTGGTGGTTCTGCTGGCCACGTCCGTTCCCGCGCTCCGCGCGACGCACATTTCGCCGGTCCTGGCGCTCCGCTACGAGTGACGCCCGCCGCCCGTTGAAACGTCCCGCTCTTCGACCGCGTCGGTGACATGTGCCCGGATAGTGCTACAATCACCCGAAAGGTTCCCGCCTTTTGTTATGCAGGAATATCCCCAAACGCTCGGCGCCCTCAGAACCAGCCGTTTCTCCCAGGAACGGATCGCAACCCGCACGGTAAAAGACGAGATTCGTCAAAACCTCATCTGTAAGCTGCAGAAAAAGGAAGCTCTGTTCCCCGGCATTGTCGGCTTCGAGGAAACCGTGGTGCCGCACATCGTCAACGCGCTGCTGTCGCGGCACAACTTCATCCTGCTGGGGCTGCGCGGCCAGGCCAAGACGCGCATCATCCGCCTGCTGGCCACGCTGCTGGACGAGAAGCTGCCATACGTTGCCGGGTGCGAGATTCGCGACAACCCCTACCACCCGCTCTGCCGCCAGTGCCGGGACCTGGTGGCCGAGCGCGGCGACGGCATGCCCATCGCCTGGCTAACGCGGGGGCAGCGCTACGTGGAGAAGCTGGCCACACCCGACGTGACCATCGCGGACATGATTGGCGACATCGATCCCATCAAGGCGGCGCGGCGCGGGCGCGACATATCCGACGAGCTGACCGTGCACTACGGCCTGCTGCCGCGCGCCAACCGCGGCATTTTCGCCATCAACGAGCTGCCCGATCTGGCCGGCAAGATTCAGGTGGGTTTGTTCAACATCATGCAGGAAGGCGACGTGCAGATCAAAGGCTATCCGGTGCGCCTGCCGCTGGACGTCATGCTGGTGTTCACCGCCAACCCGGAAGATTACACCGCGCGCGGCAAGATCATCACGCCGCTCAAGGACCGCATCGGCAGCGAGATTCGTACGCACTATCCGCTCACCGTGGAACAGGGCATGGCCATCACCGGGCAGGAGGCGTGGACCGGGCGGCCCTCACCGGCCACCGCGCGGGTGCCCGCCTATATTGGCGAGGTGGTGGAGCAACTGGCGTTTCTGGCGCGGGAAGACAAGCGCGTGGACAAGCGCTCCGGCGTGTCCCAACGGCTGCCCATTTCCGTTCTGGAGAACGTGCTTTCCAACGCCGAACGGCGCGCTCTGCATGCCGGCGAGGACATCGCCGTGCCGCGGGTGATGGACATCTACGCGGCGCTGCCCTCGGTGACCGGAAAACTCGAGCTGGAATACGAGGGCGAGCTGAAAGGCGGCGACGCGGTGGCGCGCGAGCTGATCCGCGCCGCCGTGGGCAAAGTCTACAGCTCGTATTTCGAGGGCGTGAACGTCTCGACGGTGGTGCAGTGGTTCGAGATGGGCGGGTCGCTGCGGCTGGACGAAACGCTCGATTCCGCGGGCCTGGTGAAGGAGCTGGGCAAGATCCAGGGACTGATGGAGAGGACCGGCGCGCTGGGCCTGGGCGCGAATGAACCGGATGCCGTGCGCGTTTCCGCGGCGGAATTCCTGCTGGAAGGGCTCTACGCCCACCGGCGCATCAGCCGCAACGAGGAACGGGGCTTCGTCGCCGAAGAGCGGCGGCGCATCGACCCCGAGGAGCCGCCGAAGAAGCAACGCCGCCAGTTTCAATAGCCAGAAACAGCAAGAGAGGTTTCATGAAGATCCACTATTCGCGCTACACCGGCGAAGACCTCGGTCTCAGCGCCGAGGATCTCATGCAGGCCCTTGCCGATTTTTTTCTGCAGAGCGGCTTCGAAGCGCAGAATATGAGGTTCGGCGAGTGGAACCAGCACACGCTCGAGGAACTGAAGCAGGCCCTGCAGCAGGCGCTCGAATTCGGCGACGCGTTCGACCCGGAGCGCGCCGAACAGATTCGCCAGCAACTGCAGGAGATGTCGCCCGAGCAGGTGGATCAGCTCATGGAGCGGCTGGCGCAGAAGCTGGTGGACGAGGGCTACATCAACCCGCAGGCCGAGCCGTCGGAGCAGAGCGGCCAGGGGGGCAGCGTCGGACGCGACGACAGAACCGCGCGCTTCGAGGTGACCGACAAATCGCTGGACTTTCTCGGCTTCAAGACTCTGAAGGATCTGCTCGGTTCGCTGGGCAAATCCAGTTTCGGCGCCCACGATACGCGCGATCTGGCCACCGGCGTGGAATCGAGCGGCGCCGCGAAAGCGTACGAGTTCGGCGACACCCTGAATCTGGACGTCAGCCAGACGCTGTTCTCGGCCATGCAGCGGGAAGGCGTGAAGCTGCCGCTGGACCTCGATTATGCCGACCTGCACGTCCACCAGTCCGAATACCAGAGCTCCTGCGCCACGGTGCTCATGCTCGATTGCAGCCACAGCATGATTCTGTATGGCGAGGACCGCTTCACGCCGGCCAAAAAGGTGGCCCTCGCGCTGGCCCATCTGATCCGCACGCAATATCCCGGCGACAGTCTGCGCTGCGTGCTGTTCCACGATACGGCCGAGGAGCTGCGCCTGCCGGATCTGGCGCGCGTGCAGGTGGGCCCGTGGTACACCAACACCCGCGACGGCCTCATCCTGGCGCAGCGCCTGCTTGCCCAGGAGAAGAAGGACATGAAGCAGATCGTCATGATCACCGACGGCAAACCCTCCGCGCTAACGCTGGAGGACGGGCGCATGTATCGCAACGCCTTCGGCCTCGATCCGCTGGTGATCAGCCGCACGCTCGAAGAGGTGAGCCGCTGCAAGCGCCAGGGCATTCTGATTAACACGTTCATGCTGGCCAGCGACTACGGGTTGATCAACTTCGTGCAGAAAGTCACCGAACTGTGCCGGGGCAAGGCCTATTTCACCACCCCGTACACGCTGGGCCAGTACCTGCTCATGGATTATATGAACAGGAAGACGCGAACGGTTCACTGAGAGCCGGCGGGCGGCTAGCGCGGCTGCGGCGGCTCTGGTCATGTCATTAAAGCCGATTCTGGTATCGAGCCTGGGACGCAGCGGGAGCACCGCCCTCATGGCTTTGCTGGCCAGCGATCCGCGCATCGCCTTCGAGCGGGTTCATCCGTTCGAACATCGCTATCTGGAGTACTTCATACGGTTCGCGGCCCTGCTGGAATCGGGTGGAGCAGCCACTGGTTCCAGCGAAGAAGGCATCCGTGCTCTGGAAAACCAACGGGAAAACCCCGACGTGGGCTGGGGCGCTCCGCAATCGGCCGGATTCGATTACCTGGCGGCTTTGTGGGGGGCGTTCTGCGCGCAAACCACTTCACGAAATGCCAATGCCCGTTTCTACGCCGAGAAGGTGCACGCCCTGGTGGCCGCGGTAATGCGCCAGCGATTCGACACCCACGCCCTCTATCTGTTCCGCGACCCCCGAGACTTGTTTCTTTCGAGCAATGCCTTCATGCGAAGCCAGAATCGATTCGGCTTTGCGCGGCTGCCCACCGACAGCGCCATCGATTATGCGCGCACCCTGGTGTGCGAGTACCTGTACCTATTCGAGAGTTATTACATGGACCGGAATCGCTCCGACTGCACACTCGTGCGCTACGAGGATTTTATCGGGAATACTCGGGCCTTCTGCGAGTTTCTGGAGCAAAAGCTGGGAGTGCAGGTCAACCCTGGTCCGATGGCCTCCAGTTTCGAGAATCATCGCACGGCGGAGACGCTCGAAACCACGCTGTTCCGCTGGCGGCGCGAGGCTTTCCCGCCGGGAGTGGAACGCCTTCTCGTCGAGCATCTTCGGCCGGAGATGGCGCGCCTGGGTTACGCCGTCCCGGCAACGGACGGTTACCGCCTGCGCTCCATCGAGTTCGCCGCAGGCCGCGTGGATTTGTCGCCGATCGAGTTTTCGTCGGACGGAATTCTGGAACTCCGCGAGGATTACGCCGTGGTGAAAATCCAGGGAGGCGATTTCTGGATGGCTCTGGAGCCCGATCCGTTCGAAGCGGGGGAAGTGGGGGCCGTCGTCGCCGCCCTCAGCTCGGTGGTAGGGGAGAGTTGTTCGTTGTACTGGCGAAATCCTGGCAACCAGTTCTCGGAGGAACGCGTGCTGCATCTGCCCATCAAGCC
>CAYVPZ010000019.1:0-18422 GCA_964453955.1 uncultured Solibacteraceae bacterium
GCTTCGGTTGCAGGCGGCGCGGGGACGCATGCTCATGGATGGTCTGGACGCCGCAAGTGCGGCTTTTGAGGTTGGATACGAAAGCGCCAGCCAATTCAACCGCGAATACAGCCGGTTTTTCGGCCAGCCACCGATGCGGAATATTCGGACTCTTCGCTCGCCCGGCGCTCCGCCGCTGGAGTAGGTCGGTAATCGGGAAAGCGCTATCTGATCGAGCCGCCCGTATTGCACATGGGTCCACATGACCCGGGCGCGTCCGGAAGCCGATGCCGCCCGGTAACGAACGTCGAGGCCCGGTTCGAGGGAACGTGAATCGTGAGCGGCGCGGAAGCCGGTTGCGCTCGACTCGACCATTTCGGCCTCGATCATGGCGGGCACTGGATTGTCGAATGAGATCTCGACGTGTCCGGAAGCCAAAGCGCGGCTGGCCCCGCGCCGATCGCGGTTCTTTCGCTGGTCGAGCCTGCAGAACTCACCGTCTGGAGACAGGGGGAGGGTCCCGTACAGCCGAAACGTAATGAACAGCAACGCACCGTCGGGCTGAAAGTTGGGGAGGTTGCGGCGGTATTCCATGTGATTCTTGTGGTTGGAAATGCGGGAATTTCTCGATTCTCACAGGCTAAAGCCCGTGCGACTTTGGGAGGGATTACTCTTTCCAGAAGAGCTCGGCGTCGGAGCGGCGCACGTAGTTGGCATCCAGCAGCGCGGGATCGCCGGCCTCGCCCCGCTCGAGCCGTTGCCAGGCGATTTGTCCGATGACGCCCGCGAGCGCGCGCGGGGCTTGCCGGCGTGGGGCGGACGCGAACCGGGTGCCCGCGAATGCCGCTTCGAAGCGGTCCATTTCGGTGGAGATGAATTCCACCTCGGCGGACGGCAGAGTCTCCAGCCATGCCGGGAAGTTTGTAACCAGCTCGGGCCGCACCGCTTCGAGCGCGGCGTTATAGACCGCGCCGAAGACGTCGCCGCGGCGCGCGTCCAGCAGCGTGGCGCGCGACGGGAGATCGCCGAAGGCGGCCAGCGCCTGCAGATTGGAGACGGCCGTGGCCGGTTTGCCGGTGGCCTCGGCCAGGCCTTTCACGGCCGCGAGCCCGACGCGAACGCCGGTGAACGAACCCGGCCCGGCGGCCGACGCAAAACACATAATGTCGCCGAGACGCAGTCCGTGTTCTTCCAGAAAACGCGCGAGGCGATCGAAAAGCACGTGCGAGAAACCATCGGGCGAGTGCATGGGCAACTCGGCGACGACGCGGCCCGCGCCGGCCAGCGCCAGGCTGCCGAATTCGGATGTTGTGTCGAGGGCGAGAATCACGGCCGCTCTTAGCGCGTGATCAGGCCGCGCGGCTTCTTCTGGCTGGCATCCAGCGTCACGGTCAGGGCGAGGAATTTCAGGTCGATGTCCTCCACCACGTCGACGGTGGCGGTGGAATCGAGATCGACTTCGTTGCCCTTGATGTTGTGATCGCCATCGACGAACTTTGTTTTCGAGGTGCGCCGGAAGGTCATGAGCCGGTTGTCGTCGGTCTGGAGGAGGATGAGCTTTTTCTTCACCTCTTTCACCGTTCCGTGGAACGAGAGGGTGACGCCTTTGACCGGCGGCCCGATCACGTTCGCCGGTGCGGCGCCCATGCGGCCGGCACGCTGCGCGGGCAGACGGGTTGCGCACAACAATGCCAGGATCGCCACGCACATCGCCCCGGAGCGCATTGATTTCAGTTTCTCACGCGCGGCTGCGCCGCGTGTCCATCACTGGCTGAGCTGGTAGACCTTGTCCAGCAGGTAGGCCTTGCCATTGGCGTTGATGGCCGTGACGCGGACCGTCAGCACGCCGGTGTTGTTGCTGTGGGCCAGCACGGGCGGCACCTGAAATGTTCCATGCGACCCGGCGCCCAGCACGCGGAACCCCTCCGGGCCACCGGCGATTTCACCCGTCCAGAAGTACATCATGATCCGCGTCGCGCGGGTGGCCCGCCGGATTTTGATTTCATAGGGAACCGGCACGGCGGGGGGAAGGTTGTCACCGGCCGGCGCGGCAATCTGGTAGGGAATCTTCTCCAGCGTCTGCTCCACCTCCTGCATCAGCAGCGGCCGGGATTCGAAGTACCACGAGTGCAGCATGCTCTCCTTGCGCCCTTCGCGCGAGATGTGCAGCACCCACGGATGCAGGGTGTCCGGCGGCGTGGAGGTGTAGTGCTGGCCATGGTATTTCTTTTCGCCGATTTCCTGGCCGGTGAGCGGATTGAACCAGGCGACGTCGTAGTTGTGGTTTTCGACGTCCACTTCCACGGGCGGCCCGGGCTTTTCGACGTACACAATGTACTCGACGCCTTCGAGCGCCACCGCGCGCCCGCCATCCACGTTGAACGACGGCTCCAGTTCCCAGTGGCGCGTGTCGGTGATGAAGGTGAACCAGTTTTTCGCCTCGAACTCATTGGTGCCTTCGAAGGTCACGTACTGGCCGTCCATCACGCTGTCCCACAGCCGCGCGGCCGTGGTGACGCCCACAAAGGGGACAGGATAAAGCTGGTGCTCCACCGAACCCATCTCATCGTCGCCCGGCTCGGTGCATCGGCTGATGACGAAGTTCATCCAGCCGTCGCCCAGCAGCGGCGTGGAGGTCATGCGCGCGCTGGTGGAGCGGGGGTGCAGGTAGGGGTCGGTCTTTTTCAATTCCAGACCGATCTCTTTGAGCAGCGCGCGGGAGTGGGCGTAGTCCTCGAACTCGCCCAGACCCTCCCAGGTGATGTTCATGGGGGCGTAGCGGGCGACGAGAAAGCGGACCAGGCGCTGCCGCGACTGCCAGTCGGGAAACAGCGCGGTGATGACGTCCGGGTTGGCCGCCAGCACCAGGTCGGCGACGATGCCGCGCTTGTTCACCTCGCGCACGCGGCGGTCCAGTTCGGCAAAGTAGGCTTCCTGTGGGCGGCCGTTCGGGAACACGCGACGCGCGTCGGCGGCGTCGCCGAGAATGGAGAGGCGCAGGTGGGTGAACTTGTTCTGCACGGTGGTTCGCAGCTTCGCCTCGAAATCCTCGGCGGGGAGGAAAGCGAGGCGGTCCGCGACGTCGCCAAACCAGAGATGCGGCTGTTTGTTTTCGGTGGCCCAGTGGTGCACGTTGGCCGGGACCACGAAACCGGGCGAGTCCGACGCGGCGGCGGTGAAGCTGTCTTCCTTCTCGTCGAGGCCGGCGATGCCGCTGGTGATCTTGTAGACCCACTGGCCGCTTTCGGTGGGCGCGAAACGGACCACCATTTGCCGGCCGTCGAAGTAGCCGGGCATCAGGAAGGTCTTGAAGTGGGGAGAGCGGAATTCGATCTGGATCAGCGGCGAGGTGTAAGGGTCCCCGCTGCCGGCCGGGAGATCGAAGCGCAGTTGGCAGGGCGAATAGGCCGGGGTACCGTCGCAGCCGGCCTGCGCCCGCAGACGGGCCGCGAAAGTGAGCGCGGCCACCAGCACGGCCACGCGGACGAAGCGGACGAGCATTCCTTTTCAGTATCAACCATGCTGTGCGACACTGGATGGCGGGATGATCTCGCCGGCGATTTTTCTCCTTTTGATGGCGGGTTTATTGGGCGTCTCGGATACAGCGAACGTGCAGCAGCCGTACGTTCAACAAATTGAGGAGTGGCGCGCGCAGCGGGAAGCGCGGCTGAAGGCCGATGACGGCTGGCTTAGTGTGGCCGGGCTGTTCTGGCTGAACGACGGCGACAACGCCGTGGGCGCCGGACCGGGCCTGGACATCGCGCTGCCGCCGGGTTCGGTTCCCGCGCATGTCGGGGTCTTCCACTTTCACGATGGCAAGACCAGCTTCGCGGCCGCCGGGGGCGCCGATGTATCGGTGAACGGGAAGCCCGCGCAAACCGCCGAGCTGAAGTCCGATACGGACAAGGACGGTCCCGACGTGGTCGCCATCAACGCGCTGACCATGTTCGTCATCCACCGCGGCGACAAATACGGCATTCGCATGAAGGACCGCAACAGCGAATACCGGCGCCACTTCACCGGGCTGCACTGGTATCCGGTGCGTCCGGAGTATCGCGTCACCGCGCGGTTCGTCGCGTATGCCGAGCCGAAGAACATCCCCATCGCGAACATTCTGGGCCAGACCGAACCCACGCCCAGCCCCGGCTATCTGGTGTTCACGTTGAACGGCGTGGAAGCGAGGCTGGACGCGGTGCTGGAAGATAACTCGCTGTTCCTGATTTTCCGCGATCAGACGGCGGGGAAAACCACCTACGGCGCGGGCCGTTTCCTGAACACGGAGATGCCGAAGGATGGCGCGGTGGTGGTGGACTTCAACCAGGCGTACAACCCGCCGTGCGCCTTCACGCCCTACGCCACCTGTCCGCTGCCGCCGCCGCAGAACCGGCTTCCGGTGGCCATCGAGGCCGGCGAGTTGAAGTACGGCGAGCATTGAGATGCCCGGCCATTCTCGCCGGACATTCCTGCAGGGAGCATTTTCGGCGATGGCAGCGGCGGCGGCCGCGCCTCGTCCGGAGCTGGCCGCGTTTCCCTGGGGCTCCGTCGAACTGCTGAGCGGTCCGTTGCGGCGGCAGTTCGACGAGAACCACTCCTTCTTTCTGAACCTGAGCGAAGACCGGCTGTTGAAGATTTACCGGCAGCGTGCCGGCCTGCCCGCCCCAGGCGAGGACATGGGCGGCTGGTACGACGATTTTTGTCCGGGCGCGCACTTCGGGCAGTACCTTTCCGCGCTGGCCCGTTTCGCCGCCGTCACCCGGGGGGAGGCGACGCGCGCGAAGGTGCGGCGTCTGGTGAAAGGCTACGCGCAGACGGTGGATCCCTCGGGCAGGTTTTTCGCCGATCTTCGCTATCCCGGTTACACCTACGACAAGCTGGTCTGCGGTCTGCTCGACGCCGATTTGTGCGTGGGCGATGGAAATGCGCTTCCCGCGCTCTACGCCACCACGCGGGCGGCGCGGCCGCACATGGCCGACCACGCACTCACCCAGGAGGAACGGAACGCGCGTCCGCACAAGGACGAGACCTACACCTGGGATGAAACCTACACGATGGCGGAGAATCTCTTCCTCGCGTGGGACCGCACCGGAGATCGCATGTTCTTCGACATGGGCCGAAGCTACCTGCTGGACCGAACTTTCTTTGACCCGCTGTCCGAGGGACAAGACGTGTTGCCGGGCCTTCATGCCTACAGCCACGTGAACGCGCTCAGTTCCGGCATGCAGGGCTACCTGAAGCTGGGGGACCGCAAATACCTGCGCGCGGTCACCAATGCCGTCGAGCTCATCTGGAAGGAGCAGAGTTTCGCGACAGGCGGCTGGGGGCCGAACGAAGCCTTCGTGACGCCTGGCAAGGGAGAACTGGGAGCGAGCCTGGCGGACACGCATCGCAGCTTCGAAACACCGTGCGGCGCGTATGCGCACTTCAAGGTGATGCGCTACCTGCTGGCGCTCACGCGCGACGTCCGTTACGGCGACAGCATGGAGAGGGTTCTGTACAACACCGTGCTGGGCGCACTTCCCATCCGCGAAGACGGGTTGAGTTTCTACTATTCCGACTATCACCACTCCGGCACGAAGACGTACCGGCGGACCATTCCGGGCTCGTCGTACCGCTGGGATCAGAACGCGCGATGGCCGTGCTGTTCGGGCACGCTGCCGCAGGTTGTGGCCGACTACACCATCAGCGGGTATTTCCGCGGCGCCGATGGCGTGTACGTGAATCTGTATGTGCCGTCGCGCCTGACGTGGACCAGGAACTCGGTCCGATGTTCGCTGACTCAGCAGACCGCGTATCCGACGGACAATCTGGTGACGATGAGGATGGAGCTTTCCGCACCGCTGGAATTCGCGCTGCACCTGCGAGTGCCAGGCTGGGCGGGGGTTGGGACGTCGGTGTCGGTGAATGGCCGGCGGCTGACGGCTCCGGTTACGCCGGGCACGTTCTTCCCGGTGCGGCGGACGTGGAAGAGCGGCGACACAGTTGAGCTGGAACTGGATCAGCGGATGGGGACCGAAGCGGTGGATGCGCAAAACGCCGATCAGGTGGCGCTGGTGCGCGGCCCGCAGGTGCTGTTTGCGATAGCGGAGCAGCAGCCGGAGCTGAGGCGCGACCAGCTTACCCGGCTGCGGATCGCGAAAACTGCCGGCAATGACTGGGCGCTCGATCCGGGGCCTTCACGGCTGACGCTGCGGCCGTTTGCGGATATTGGCGAAGAGGTGTACCAGACGTATTGGAAGGTGCTGGCATAGCTGTTGCGAGAATCCCGGATGTAGTGGCAGGAAACCGCCCGCCTTATGCGCCCAATGGAAAAAATCGATTGGCGGCGGGCCAGGGCTTCTATTAGATTGAAGATGGCACCCGTAGTGTGACCTGACCAACGCAGATGCAAATGCCACAAGCCGTGAGGGATGACCTCTTTCGCGGATACCAGACCGGCGGCTTTTTCGACGAGATGTTCTCCGCCGAGGGAGAACTCCGGCCCCACTACGCACGCCTGTACGAGGAACTCGCCAGCATGCTGCCCGCCGAGTTCGAGGAGCGCCGCCGCCTGGCCGACTCCGCGTTCCTGCTGCAGGGCATCACCTTCACGGTCTACAGCGATGGCCAGGGCACCGAGCGGCTGTTCCCGTTCGATCTGGTGCCGCGCATCCTGCCCTGGCACGAATGGGACCTCATCGAGCGCGGCCTCTCGCAACGCGTTACCGCGCTGAATCTCTTCCTGCAGGACGTTTACGGACCGCAGCGCATCCTCAAAGACCGCAGAATCCCGCGATCGCTGGTGTACTCCTGCCGCCACTTCCGCCGGGAGATGATCGGTGTGGAGGTGCCGCGCGGAATCTACACGCACGTGGCCGGCATCGATCTGATTCGCGATTCGCGCACCGGGGATTTTCTGGTGCTGGAAGACAACGTGCGCACGCCCAGCGGAATTTCCTACGTGCTGGAGAACCGGCTGGTGATGACGCGCATGTTCCCCGGGGCTTTCCAGATGCACGAGGTCCTGCCCGTGGACCATTACCCGCTGGAGCTGGCGCAGATCCTGCGGTCGCTCTCGCCGCGCCCGGTGGATCCGGCGGTAGTGGTGCTCACGCCGGGAATTTACAACAGCGCCTATTTCGAGCACAGCTTCCTGGCGCGGCAGATGGGCGTCGAGCTGGTGGAAGGGCGCGACCTGATTGTGGACGGCGACGTGGTCTACATGAAGACCATCCGCGGGCTGACCCGCGTGGACGTGATTTACCGGCGGCTCGACGACGAGTTTCTGGACCCCCTCGCCTTTCGCTCCGAATCGCTGCTGGGCGTTCCCGGCCTGATGGGAGCCTACCGGGCGGGGAACGTGGCGCTGGCCAACGCCATCGGCAACGGCGTGGCCGACGACAAGGCCATCTACGCGTACGTTCCCGAGTTCATTCGCTATTATCTGGGCGAGGATCCCATCCTGCAAAACGTGGAAACGAAGATTTGTTCGCAGCCGCAGGACCTCGCCTACGTGCTGGAACATCTGGGCGAACTGGTGGTGAAGGCGGTAGGCGAATCGGGCGGATACGGCATGCTGCTGGGGCCTTACGCCACCAGCGCGATGATCGAGGATTTCCGCAAGCGATTGCTGGCGGACCCGCGCAACTACATCGCCCAGCCGGTGATTTCGCTTTCGCGTGTCCCGGCCTACGACGCGGTCGCCTCGAAGATGGCCGGGCGGCACGTGGATCTGCGGCCGTACTGCCTGTTCGACGGCGAGAAGGTGATCATCGTGCCCGGCGGCCTCACCCGCGTGGCCCTGAAGCCGGGCTCGCTGGTGGTGAACTCCTCGCAGGGCGGCGGCAGCAAGGACACGTGGGTGCTGCAGCGGGAGAGCGGAGAGAAATGATGCTGTCGCGGATTGCCGAATCGCTGTTCTGGATGGCCCGCTACATGGAGCGCGCGGAGGACAACGCGCGCCTGCTCGATGTGCACTATCACATGCTGCTGGAGCACTCGCCGCAGTCCTACCAGTTGCGCTGGGAAGCGATTATCGCCATCTGCGGCGAAACCGACCGTTTCTTCAAGCTGTATCACGAAGCGAACCCGCACAACGTTTTCGAGTTTCTGGGGTTCCGCGAGGACAACCCCAACTCGGTTCTGACCTGCGTCAACCGGGTACGGGAAAACGCGCGGACCATCCGCGATCGAATTTCCCGGGAAATGTGGGAAGACATTAACAGCCTGTATCACCGTCTGCGGGGATTCCGCCCGGAGACGGAGATCGCCGCCGGCCCGCATCGCTTCTGCAATGAGATCAAGTTCGCGAGCTTTCGCTTTCACGGCGTGTGCGACGACACGCTGCCGCACGACGAAGGATGGCAGTTCCTGAAGGCGGGACGGTCTCTGGAGCGCGCCGAGACGACGGCGCACATCGTGGACGCGGAATACCATCAGCTTCTGACCAGCGCATCGTCGGAGGCGGACGTGAACAATCACCAGTGGATGGCGGTGCTGCGGTCGGTGGCGGCCTACGAGATTTACCGGCGCGAATATCACGGGCGCATCGAACCGGAGAAGGTGGCCGAACTGCTGCTGCTGCACCCGCGGCACCCGCGCTCGGTTCGCTTCAACATCTCCACGCTGCACACGGCCCTGCAGGCTATCAGCGGTTCGGGCCCGGACAGTTACGCCACCGAAGCCGAGCGCCTGGCCGGCAAGATGCAGGAGGGCCTGCTGTACGATCGCATCGAGGACGTGTTTGCGCGCGGCCTGCACTCCTTCCTGACGGATCTGGAAAAGACCTGCCGCGTCATTGGGGAGCAGATTGCCCGCAGCTACTTCTACTATGCGGTGGTGGCCTGAATGAATCGCTACCGGCTGGTTCACGTCACCGAGTTTCAATACGACGGCGTCGTCTCGGAAAGTTACAACGAACTGCATCTGCGCCCGCGGCAGGACGAGACGCAAAGCTGTCTTTCGTTCCGCCTGACCACCGAGCCCGCGGCGTCCACCTCGCACCACGTGGATTACTTCGGCAACTGGGTTCATCGCTTCAACGTGTCCGGCCAGCACACCAACCTGCACATCGAGGCCGATTCGGTGGTGCTGGTCCATCAGCCCAACGCGCTTCCGGACCACAGTCTCACGCTCGCGGAATTCGATGCGGCTTCCGAGGAACTCGACGAATATTACGATCTGCTGGCCACCAGCCAGTATGCGCCGCACGTGGAGTTGTTGCGGGACCTGGTGCAGGGCGCGGCGCAACAAAGCGGCGGAACGCTGGCCGGCTTCGTGCGCGCCGCCACCGAGCTGGTGCACTCCTCGTTCCGGTATGAGAAGGGCGCCACGCACGTGCACTCGTCCATTCTCGATTCGCTGGCCAGCGGCGCGGGCGTGTGTCAGGATTTCGCGCACATTCTTCTCGCCGTGGTGCGCATGCGCGGCGTTCCCGCGCGCTACGTTTCCGGGTATCTGGTGCCGCGGCGGGCTGCCGAGCCGGGCAGCAGCCTCGAGGAAGTGATGGGCGGACAGGCCTCGCACGCCTGGATTGAGGTGTACCTGCCGGGGACGGGCTGGGTGGGCATGGATCCCACACTGGGCCTGACCGTCGGGCTGCAGCACGTGCGCGTGGCCTACGGCCGCGATTACGGCGACGTGCCCCCGGTGCGCGGCACCTACAAAGGCCACGCCGGGCAGCAGTTGTCGGTGGACGTGCGGGTTCGCCCGGCGCTGGACGACGAGGGCACCGAGCATCTGGAGAGAACCGCCGCGGCGCCGCCCCGCCCGCGCATTGAGGAACCGCCTCAACAGCAGCAACAACAGCAACAGTGAATCGGGACTTGTATTCCGGGGTCGCGAAACCGGCGATCACACCAATCCGCGAAGAATCTATTTCCTGATTCCAGGCACTTACGCCCGCTGCACCGCCGCAGCCCGCAATCTCTTTGCTACGTTGCAGGCAAGAGTCCGTTGCTCAGTCGTCGGAGAGGCGGATCACCGGGGGTGGAGAATACTAGTCACCTCTGCGCCAGGTTGCGAGCGACGGATGTTTGCCGGTACATGACTGGCCCCTGGCCGTTGCGGGACTTAACGGACTCTTCGCCGTGAGGGTTAATTAAGCGGCTCGGGAGCGCTCCTTAAATTACTTCGCGGGCCTGCAAGAGCGGCAGCACGACGCGATCGAGCTCCGCGTCGGTCAGCTCATGAACGCTGACGTTGCGATGCAGGCTCCAGTGTTCCACCTGCTCGGCCACCTGTCCCGGCGCCACTTTGGCCAGCGGGCCCAGTGTCTCCATTTCCAGGAACTCGTTGTTGGTGAACGTTTCGAACGAGCAGCCGAAATCGGGATACGTCGAGGCGGGGTTCGCTTTCGCCCATTTCAAAAACGCCTCGCCGTTCAGCAAATAAACCGCCCAGGTATCCGCGTTAAAGAGCCCCAGTTTTTGCGCGTCGGCGTTATTTGGCTCCTGGCGCAGCGCCATATATTTCCGCGTGAACGTCCAGCGCGGGTCCGCCAGATTCGTGTACGCCCACATCACCAGCGGATTCGTCGCCTCCAGATTCGCGGGGTGGTGTCCGCGCGGGGGAAACCCGGTAACCGCGGCGCCTCCCTGGGCCATCATAGTCAGCGCCCACGGCGCATATTCAAGCGCGAATAACGATCGATTGGCCACGCGGTGCGCCACCGTGACGCCGGTGCCCGTGGGCGCCATGGTCACCTCGATCTCCTTCTGCAGGCCGGTGAGCGGCTCCACCGGCTCGCGCGCCACCAGACCGGTCGCGGTCACCTGGATCTCCACGGGAACGTTATCCGGCGCCCAGGTGGCCACCGCATCCTCGGGCGCCTTCCACACACGGTCGCCGCCGCGAAGCTGGAACTTCTGCTCCCCGGTCCCGCCCAATTGTTCCGGAAATTCCTTGAAAAGATTCTGCCCGCCGATAAATCCGTAGCGAATGATCCGCGGGCCCACGTCGGCGGTGACAATCAACTCCGCCTCGCCGTTGCTGACGCGGTAGCAGTTGTGCCAGCCCTTGTATTCCACCTTCTCCACCTGCACCGCGGCCACCCCCTTCGCGCTCGCGATAATCGCCAGAATACCCAGCAGAATTGCCGTTTTCATGCGGCTCCCGGCCCTCCCACGCGGTAAATCCTGGGAATCCGCTCCGCCACCGCCGGCAGGGCGGGAAACTTCTGATGCGGCTCGGTCTGATACCAGAACGCGGCGGAAAAGAAATTGTCCGAGCGATCGTTGGCGTGGCCGTGCTCGATGGTCACCCGGATGGAATCCCGAAACGCGATGGGACTCTCGGTGTGCCAGCGATACAGGCAATAGCGGCCGCCAATGCGCTCGGGGTCGACCATATAAGGGGCGCCGTTGTGCGGGTACGCGAAGGTCTGGCCGAAGTCCCACGCGCCGTTATAGTAATCTTCCGTCCCGGTGCCGTTGATGGTGGGCAGCGCCTCGCCGTCGATGAAGACCATCTCGTCGCCCTCGCCGAACCATCCGTCCTGGTTCTGCAAAATCGCGTGCGTCACCCCGATGAAATGGCCGCGCCCGCGCGCTTCCAGGAACACATAGTTCCCCTTGCCGTCGAGGTTCTTCTTATGCTCGACAATGGTGTCCCAGTTGGCCTTCCACGCATCCGTCCACCCGTGGCAGGGCGAGGCCTGCCGGTATTGCGCGTGGAAATAACCCACGTCCGCCGGCGCGTGCGAGTAAGTCACATAGTCGATGTTGTAGTAGAAGTTGTCGGTGCGGACCGCGCCCTCATTGGTCACCGTCACGCGCGCCGCCGAACCGAACGGCATGGGGAAGTATGCATTGAGAGCCTTCTGCCCGGCCACGCTGGTCAATGCCGATTGATACAGGAAGTACTCTCCCAAACCGAGGCCGAAGAAATCTCCCACCGGCACTTCTACGGAGGGCTCCGTCTCGCCGTCCCAGTACGCGCGCAGCACCAGCTTCTTCAGGTGCAGATCTTCGCGCGAGTTGATGGTGAACCAGATGTGCGTGATCAGGCCCGGCCCCGCCGTTTCCAGAAGCGTTGCGGTGGCGCCCGCCTCGATGTGGATGAAGTCGGCGTTGCCGCCGCTGCGGTCGTAGCTGGAAGACCGCCGCGCCTGATAATCGCGCAGGCGCGCCAGCGCCAGCAGATCCGATGACGCCTGCGTCTCTTCAGCCCCCTGCAATCTGCTCAGAGAACCGAGTCCGAAAGCCGCGGCCGCGGTGGCGGGCGCCAGCAGGCTGCGCCGGTCGAATTTGTTATCCATGGCTACCAGTGAATCAAAACTGTCTGTTGCGCGCTCGACTGCGGGACCCGCACGGTAAGGGTCGCCCGCGCCGCATCGAAATGAACCGCATCGCCGGCCAGCGCCGCGCCGTTCAAACTCACCGTGTGCGGCGCAGGTGCGAAATGCAAAACGATGGCGTTGTCCACGTGCCGTGGAACAAAGCTCCCCTCGGCCGCGCCCAGCACAACCTGGACACCGTCGGCCGCCAGTGCCACCGACACCATGCGCTTGAAGTATTCGCCGTGCTCGTAGGCAAAGCTGCTTCCGTCGTCCTCGTAGTACTCGCGCGTGGTTGCGCCGTGCGCGAATATGTCGAACGTCAACTCGGCCGCCGGCCATTCCGCGGTGGATTGCAGCACCGGGGCGCGAAACAAAACAGCGCCCTCGGCCACAAACAGCGGCAGATCGCCTTCCTCGGCCTGCACGTGAATGGTGCGTCCGCCGAGTTGCTCTTTGCCGGTGTCGAGATCGTACCAGGCGCCGCGCGGCAAATACACGTCGCGGCTGCGCGCATGCGCCTCCAGAACCGGCGCCACCAGCAGATCGCCGCCGGTGAGGAACTCGTCCGCGACGTCCAATGTCTTCAAATCGTCCGGATACTGCAGCAGCAGCGCTCGCATGGTCGGCATGCCCGTTTGCGAAGTCTGGTAGAAGCAGTTGTAGATATACGGGAGGAACTCATAGCGGCGCTCGATGGCGCGCCGGTTGTACGCTTCGTGCTCCGGGCCAAACGCCCACGGTTCCTTGTTCGCCGCCTCCGGCACCGTGTGGGCGCGCATGAACGGGAAGAACGCGCCCGCTTCCATCCACCGGGTGAACAGCTCGGCATCGGCCACCGGGCCGTCGTTAAAGCCGCCAATATCGTTTCCCACGAAAGAGTAGCCGGAGATGCCCATGCCCAGCAGCGTTGCGACGCCGTCGTGCAGGTGCGGCCAGTCGGCCACGTTGTCGCCCGTCCACACCGCCGCGTAACGCTGGCCGCCCGCATAGGTGGCGCGCGTCAGCACGAAGGGGCGCCGGTCGGGGTGCGCCTGCAACAACCCGTCGCGCGTGGCCAGGGTCATCTGCTGGCCGAAGACATTGTGCACTTCCGCCGCCGTCACCGCACGCCCGTTGTGCTGGAAGACCACGTCGTCGGGCATGGTGGCCGTGGGCGTGCCGAACACCGAGGGCTCGTTCATGTCGTTCCAGATGCCGGCCAGGCCCACCGATACGAAACCGGCAATCTGCGCCGCCCACCATTTGCGGGCCGCGGCGTCCGTGAAATCGGGAAACACCGCCGGGCCCGGCCACACCGGACCAGTGTAGTTTTTCCCCTCGGGCGTTTTGGCGAAAACGCCGGCCTCGACGCCGCTGTCGTAGGCGGCATAGCCGGGGTCGCGCTTCACCCCCGGATCGACAATGGTCACGGACTTGAAGTTCATGTCCGCGAGCTGTTCCATCATGCGCCGCGGCTCGGGGAACCGTTGGGGGTTCCACGTGAACACGCGGTAGCCGTTCATGTAGTGAATGTCCAGCCAGATGGCGTCGGCGGGAATGTGCCGTTCGCGGAAGCCCCGCGCCACTTCGAGGACGCGCGAATCGGGGTAGTAGGAATAGCGGCACTGATGATAGCCGAGCGTCCACAACGGCGGCAGCGGCATCGGTCCGGTGAGCGCGGCATAGCGCCGCAGCACGGCGGCCGGCAGCGGACCGGCCAGCACGTAGTAGTTCAACTCACCGCCGTCGGCGCCGAAACTCAGCCGCCGCGGATTTTCGCGGCCAATGTCGAAACTGGCCCGCCAGTTGTTGTCGAAGAACGTGCCGTGAGCGATGCCCTGGTCCAGCGTGAGAAAGAACGGAATGCTGTCGTAGAGCGGGTCGTAGCCGCGGTCGTAGCCGGGCGTGTCCGTGTTCCAGTCCACCATCGAGCTGCCGGCCTGCTTGTAGCCGCGCTTGTCCAGCGGCCCGCTCCGTTCGCCGAACCCGTAAAGATGCGCATCGGCGGGCAGATCCTTCCAGACGCGCAGCCCGCCGGCCGCGTCGTAAGCCATGCCCATCTCGTCGGCATCGCGGTCGAGAACGCGGCCCTGCGCGTCCAGAAAGCGCAGTCGGAAGGGACTCCGCTGGATCTCCACCGTCAGCTCGTCGGTCTTCAGCCGGTCCGTACCCCCGTCGCTCGAGAATTGAGACGCGCCGCGCAGCACGGAGGGCAGGACGGCGTAGGAATCGTCGTCACCAAACTGCTGTGCGTGGGTGAAGCGCACGCGCATCACGCCAGGTTCGATCACGCTGACGCGAACGATGCCCTGATCGCTGTGATACTCCACGGCCGAACCGGAGCGCACGCCGGGCGGCATGGCCCCCAGCGATGTCCAGCCGGCCAGGAGAGGGAAGGCGGCCGCTGACAGCAGCACCGCGAGACGAACGAGGTTTCGCATTGGCTACATAATATCGAAAATGCTATACCGGTACAGGGATTCGCCATGGATTACACGTATTCCGATATCGCCGGGATGATCGATCACTCGCTGCTGAACCCGGCGCTCGCTTCCGCGGAACTCGAACAGGGCTGCCAGCTCGCTCTGGACTACCAGGTGGCCAGCGTGTGCATCCTGCCGTATTACCTGGCGCGTTGCGCGGAAATCCTGCGCGGCAGCGCGGTGAAGGCCAGCACCACCATCGGTTTCCCACACGGCGGCCACACCACAGCCGTGAAGGTCGCCGAGGCGCAAAGAGCGCTCGCCGACGGCGGCCAGGAGCTGGACATGGTGGTGAACATCAGCGCCGTGCGCAGCGGCAACTGGGCGCTGGTGCGCGACGACATGGCGGCGGTGATCGCGGTCGCCCACGCGGCCGGACAGAAGGTCAAGGTGATCTTCGAGAACTGTTATCTGGATGACGCGCAGAAAATCCGCCTCTGCGAAATATCGAGCGAGCTCGCGGCCGACTGGGTGAAGACCTCCACCGGGTACGGATCGGGCGGCGCAACCATGGAAGATCTCGCGCTGATGCGCAAGCATGCCGCGCCCTCCGTGCAGGTGAAGGCGGCCGGGGGCGTGCGCGATTTGGACACGCTGCTGCGCGTGCGGGCGCTGGGCGTCACGCGCTGCGGCGCCAGCCGAACGGCGGCCATGCTGGACGATTGCCGGCGCCGGCTCGGCCTGCCGGAGATTGCGGGCGCCAGTACGGCTCCGGTCGCCGCGGGCGGCTATTGATTATTGATCAGCGCGGCGGAAGCAGGGCCAGAAAATTGTCGTGCGCCACTTTTCGCGCCGTCTCCGGCTTGAGCGCATCCAGCAGCAGATAGTAGCGCTGCAGGGTCGGCTTGTACTGATCGAAGAAGCCCACCGTGTCCGAGCCGATCACAAAACGGCCGGGATATTCCTCGATCAGACTCGCCCACCTGCGGTCCAGAACGCCGTTGGGGGCGATTTCCTGTTCGAAGATCACCCACGACAAATCGACCGTGAGGTTGGGGTAGCTGGCCAGCATCCGGCCGAGGATCTCGGTGTGATTCGGGATGACGATGCGGCGGCTGATGCCCGCGTGCGCCCAGATGATGCGAGTGTTTGGATGCGTGCGAATGGCCGACTCCATCTCTCCCAGATAATCGGGCTTTTCGAGCCAGGCCGGCCCAATGTTGCTGTGCACCAGCACGGGCAGGTTGCGCGCCGCGGCCAGGTCCAGCAACCGTGCAAAGGCGCGGCTGGTGGCGCGCGGGGCGTCGCCGTAGGTAAGCGCGGTCAGGTCGTCGTGCCGCAGGAAGACCTCGCCGATGCCCTGCCAGAAGTTGGGGTAGAGCGCCAGCATGCGCTCCACGTGATCCACCGCGTTTTGATCCGCGCTGTTGAAGCCGCAGATAAACGGATGCAGACGGGCTTGTTTCTCTTTCGGCAGATCCAGCACCGCCCGCGCCACCAGGAAGTCGGTGGCGCTGTACCAATAGGTGTGGGCGTCGTTATCCAGGTAATAAGTGGGCCGCTTCTGGTCCCCCTCGTCCCACTCCTTCACGACGGCCATGCCGAGCACCGCCGACTCCACCACGCCGGTGTCGTCCATGGCTTTGAAGAACGCGTCCATCCCGGCCGTCTCCTGGACAAAGTTGAGGTAGTGGAAGTGGCCGTCGACGATCTCGTACTTCGGCGCCTGGGCGGCCGCCATGGCGATGGGCAGCAGCAGGAGGACGCCAAAACGCAGGAAACCTCGTCGTGAGTGCATCGGGGTATTGTATCGCGCCCGGATGCGGGCAATTTGTTGCTTCAGAAGGTCGGGGTAGGCGAGGCCTTCACCTCGTTGAACACCCGCCGCGACATGTGCGAGGATAGTGGCTTCAGGGTACTCGTTAATTGCGGTCTGCCTTGGGACGTCCCTGAGTTCTGGTTCCCTCAAAACCAAATGGAAGCAACTCTGCACTCGCTGGGCGGTCTCTTACTACTAGCGGTCCCCACTATTGTCCTGGTCATCCTGCTGCACCTCTATTTGAAGGCCGTGTTCTTCGGGCCCTTGAAGAACATCCTGAACCAGAGAAACGCGGCGACCCGGGGCGCGCGCGAAGCGGCCGAGGCCAGCGCGAAACTCGCCGCCGGCAAGACCGCCCAGTACGAGGCAGCCCTGCAGCAGGCGCGAGCGGAAATGTATAAAGAACAGGAAGAAGCGCGTCGCAACTGGCTGGCCGATCAGGCCCGCCTGATCGAGGAAGCGCGCACCCACTCCCACCAGACCCTCCACGCCGCGAAAAGCTCCATCGAAGCCGAGGCCGCGGCGGCGAAACAGGACCTCGAAGGGCAGAGCGCCACCCTGGCCGAGCAGATTTCGCGGCTGGTCCTGGAAGGGAGGGCGAGCTGATGCGATTCCGCCGGCTCGCCATCGGCGCGCTGCTGCTGGCTGGGGTGGCCTTCGCCGCCCAGCAGAAGAAGGAAGCCGCGGACGAGGGGAAATGGCTCCCGTGGCAGTGGGCGAATTTCCTCATTCTGGCCGGCGGTCTCGGCTACCTTATCGGGAAAAACGCCCCCGGCTTTTTCCGCTCACGCACCGCGGAAATCCAGAAAGACATCGCCGAGTCCGGCCGGCTGAAGCAGGAGGCCGAAGCGAAGGCGCGTGAGATCGAGGGCCGCCTGGCCGCGCTGGGCACGGAGATCGAGAAGTTGCGGGCGGAGGCGAAAACCACGTTTTCGGCCGAAGGCGAGCGCATTCGCCAGGAAACCGAGCGGCATCTGGCGCGCCTTCGGCAGCAGGCGGAACGGGAAGTCGAGTCCATGACCAGGATCGCCCGCGAAAGCCTGCACGCTTACGCGGCCCGGCTCGCTCTGGATCTCGCGGAAGAGCGCATTCGCTCGCGCATGGATCCGCCGGCGCAAGCGCGACTGCTGGACGCCTTTACGCGCCAGCTTGGGGGCGCCCGGCCGGAGGCGCACCAATGATTTCCGCGGTGGCCAGCCGCTACGCGCACGCATTGCTGTACGTGGTGCTGGAGCCCGGCGCGACCGTCAAGCCGGCGGAAGTAGTCGCGCAGATCGCCTCCATCGAAGAACTGGTGGCCTCCAGCGTCGATCTGCGGCACGTCCTTGAATCGCCTTCGGTCCCCGGCTCGCGGAAACGCGCGGTGCTGGCGAAGCTGACGGTCCCGCTCGACCTTGCGCCGCTGGTCCGGAATCTCCTTTTTGTGATCACCGACCATCGCCGACTCGCGTACCTTTCGCAGATTCGCGAGGCCTTCGCGGCGTTCGTCGACGAGAAAATGGGCTTCGTTCGCGCCGGCATCACTTCCTCCGGCAAGCTGAACGACGGGCAATCGCGAGCGCTCGAAGCGGAGCTGGAACGGCTCACCGGCAAGCGCGTCCGGGCGGAATACAACGTGGACCCCGCTCTGACGGGCGGCGCTCTGGCGCGCATCGGTTCCACCGTGTACGACGGCAGCGTGCGCGGCCAACTGCAAACCATGCGGCGAAAACTGACTCAGGGAACGATCTAGAATGGCTACAATTCGAGCGGATGAAATCACGCGCGTACTGCGCGCCGAGATCGAGAACTACGAAGGCGCGGTCAATATAACCGAAACCGGTTCGGTGATCTCGGTGGGCGACGGCATCGCCCGCATTTACGGCCTGGAAAACGTCATGGCCGGCGAGCTCATTGAGTTCCCGCACAACGTCTCCGGCATCGCGCTGAACCTGGAAGAAGACCAGGTGGGCGCGGTGCTGCTGGGCGA